>CBFHBI010000312.1:0-4584 GCA_965653755.1 uncultured Blastocatellia bacterium | reverse complement strand
GAGCTTGCGTAAAGCAACAACAGAAGTACTGGCAGCCAGAATAAACGAGTCAGGGATTTCTCCTCAGCAGATTGATTTGATTTGACCATGCATACTTCAAATGCTCACGCTGTAGGCGTCGTAATCGAAAATCGAGCGTAACAAACGGCGCACGAACGGTGCGGGAACCGTGGTCAGGATCGCACCCCGTAATTTCACGGCCGCGGCATTTTCCCATTGGCCGACCACGCCGTACAGTCGCGAGAAGCGAGCCACGGCAGCGGTGCGCGAGTAGCGTCGGCTCTCCGATCGGCGCAACGCCGATTGGATCGCGGCGACATTCGTCTTTCGCTCGGCGCTGGCATATTTCTGCAGACACCGAGCCAGCACCCCGGCGTCTTCGATCGCAAGGCATCCTCCCTGGCCCAGGTTCGGCGTGATCGGGTGAATCGCATCGCCCAGCAAAGTCACAGAGCCCGTGCCCCATTTCTTGACTGGCGCACGATCGAAGGTTGGATTGCGCACGAGCGATGTAAGCGGAGTTGTTTGAATTAATTCGCCGACGGGTTCGCACCAGCCAGCAAAAAGTTCCAATAGCCGTTCCCGCACGTCGTAAGAGTCTGCAGCCGCTTCCGCCGACGAAGTCGTTTGTCGGTTGATCGTGCCGTTTGGCTTTTTCCGAGTATCTCGATGATGGTTAACGCTGCACCACCACCCAACTTTGCCGGAGCCGAGCGGTCCGATGCCGAACCTCTGGCCGCGTCCGTGAATTTCGATCGCGCACGCAGGCGGCAAAGACTTCGGCGCTTGCGGCGCGACACCGCGCCAGGCGATTTAGCCGCGATCGATTGGTGCTCCGTCGTCCAACAGCTGCAATCGCGCGCGCGAGTGCAAACCGTCGGCGCCGATTAACACATCGCACTCAAACGATGACCCGTCGGCGAAGTGCGCCAGCACGACATCGCTGTGCGTCTCGAATTTTTCGAATGAATGATCCAGGTGGATGTATTCAGCGGGCAGCGCTTCGACCAATAACTTCTGAAGATCCGCGCGATGAAGCGCGACCGCCGGCTCATCCATTTGCGGCAAGCGAAATTGGTTCAGATGCTTCCCGTCTTGTCGCAACCAAAGTGCCTGCTCCAATTTCCCGCCGTGCTGCTGAACTGCATCTGCAAGACCGAGCCTGCGCAACACGCGCATCGCATTAGGCCACATGAGAATGGCCGCGCCGACCTCGAGCAGTTGCGGCGCCTGTTCGAAGACTGCGGGTGCAAAACCGAACTGCCTCAGCGCCAGTGCCGCGGTGAGACCACCGATGCCGCCGCCAATGATCGCGATGCGCATCAGCCGTTAGATGAGAGATAAGACCATAATCAATTTGTTGACCTACAGGCGCGCCTTCTACTATCATTCGCCCACCTCGCAAGTCAACGTGCTGGTCCCAGGTTCAGTGACTCCGGCGGCACGCTTTTAGTAGTAGCCATTCACTACCAATCGAAACCTTGGGTTCCAGTAAATAAATAAAGGCGCTTGATGCTCCTCTGTTGAGAGAAATGACAACGGCGGTGTCTCTCAATGCCACGAATTAATCGCAAGTTAATGGTTGTCCTCTACTGTCTAATAATTGGTGGGGCAGCAGTGTGGGCTTACCTCTCAATCGCGCGGGACATGAATACCGATCCGACGCAATGCGAAAACGTGGGCGCGCAGAACAGCGCTTTCCTGGTGCTCAAAGAACTGGATACCGGCAACGGCGAATTTAAGAGTTGGATGATGGTTCCCGATTTTCTGCCTGGTACTGATAGGTTAACGGTTTACTCTGTGACGCAAGCCTTAAATACCAATACTCTTGAATATGACTACCGAACAATATTATCAGCCCAACCTGAAGAGACAGCCCAACAAAAGTCTGAAGCCAATGAACCCTGGAAGGAAGTTCATGTGCCTTACACTTCTCGGCCGTACTTCTACCCCTTTGAAAGTTATGTTTCAAACATTCGCATCGATTTTAGGAAAGGCACTCAGAAAGTCCCGCTTAAGCTTCAGGTTTGGAACCAGGTCGGAGAGGTCGTTCATTACCCGTGTCAGAACCATTACTCTTTCACCGAGGTGGGAGGAGCGCTTCCTAACACTTTTTCCTTCACGCTGAAGCGTCATCGCTTCGTACGAATCACTGCGATTATCCTTTATTCGGTAGCCATCTTCTTTCTGCTGTACATCGCCCGGCGAGAGGAAACGAGTAAGGTGCTCACTAATAGTTTGGGCTACATAGCTGCGCTGTGGGGCATTCGGCAAATCATTACCGGCAATACCAAGCTCTTTCCAACACTGGTCGATATTCTCACGCTGGCACTGTATCTAACGGTCGTTAGCATTGTGATTTTCAAGTGGATAATTGTGTCCAGATTTTCCACTGAGGAGGGTCAATCGATTGACAAATAGGGTCAACCAGCGGTCTCAGTACGTCCCGCCGTGAAAGCATGACGTTCGGAGATAATCTGACGCCTTGGAAACCTTAACAAAACGGTCCTCAGCTTATGCGTGGCACGAAGTTCATTACGCTAATTCTCCTGCTCGCTTTCGTAATTGCCCCGGCCCGGACAATCAAGGCGCAATCTAACCCAAGTATCTCTGGTCGAGTGATCGACAGCGCATCAAATCCAATTAGGGACGTCGACGTAACAGCCTTTAGTAATCAAGCTACGAAAACCGCCAAGACAGACACCACGGGGTTCTATCAAATTGCGGGGTTACCCGATGGTATTTACACCGTAACCTTTGAACATATAGGTTACCAGGGGCGCGAGCGTCCCAATGTGTCAGTTCGGGCCGGCGAAACAGCGCCGGTGAACGTACAGTTGCTAATCAATCCGCCGCGTCGGGCGACGATTGCCGGACGGGTGTCTGATCCACAAGGTGCAGTTGTCGCAGGCACCACGGTCTCTGCAATTAATCGCGTTACCGGCATGATACGTAGCGCAACTACGAATAGTAACGGCGAATACAGTCTCGAAGTAGAACCAGGCCAGTATCGCATTGCGTTTGAAGCCTCCGGATTCAAGTCAGTTATTCAAGACAACGTTCAGGTTGCCGTAAATACGTCACTCGGGATCAATGCCACGCTTAGCGTCGGCGGCATCTCAACAATCGTTTCGATAGGCGAAAATCTATCAACCACGGCGATTGAATCATCGGTGAATACATTGGCACTTTCGCTGAACAATCGAAATTTTGTAGCCCTGCTGACGCTGCAACCGGACGTTTCGGTCGGCATCTCGAACAACAGCACCTCAGGAAACGGTCAGCAACAAAGCGTCATTACTCTCGATGGCGCTAACATCGGCGACACGTTGGCTAGTTCTCGACAACCCCCGGTGAGTCTTAGCTCGATCGGCGAGTTTCGCTTTTCTCAAACCGGCGCGGTTCCCCAACACCGTTTTCAGAGCGTCGAGCTAAGCAAGTCTCCGGGAAGCCAAATCGACATGAGCACCGTGAGCGGCAGTAATAACTTTCACGGTAATGTTAGCTACGGATTGATGCCTGCTGCTTTGGGCGCGCGCAATTTCTTCAACCTGCCGGACTTTGATACTTTCCGCCGCCACAATTTCTTCGCGAATTTAGCTGGACCAATTATTAGAAACAGAGTGCACTTCTTCATCAATTATGATCTTATTCGTAACGCCGCGGCCCCGACTTTTTCCACGCTGATGTCTTCACAAATTGGCGCCCTAAATCAGCAACTCCGACGGCTTGGTCTGCCGCCGGAGAACCTGCGCCGATTCGTGACGACGACTGCGTCTGACTCGCCTCTGGCGCGAGTTGACTATCACAGTCAACCCAACGAACTTTGGGCTATTTATTCATTTCGGAGAGCGACACTTGCCAACGATCCCACGCCGCCCATAACGGGCGCCGCTGCGGCCCCGTCCACTGCTCGCGATATCTCAGATCGCCAGCAACTCTTCTCTGTACATTACCGGCGCTCAAACTCCCGTCTGGCGACTGAGATTGCCTACCGACTTCAAACCACGACCACGGCAAGCCAGCCGATCGAACTCAACGAACCGGCGATCCTGATACCCGGCTTCGCGCAAGTGGGACGATCTACTTCTCTCGTTGACGGCGACGGACATCGATATCTTGGACATACGCTGTCCGAGGACTTCAGTTGGGTAATCGGCAAGAATACGATAAACGCGGGAGGTCAATTCGATTTCCGGCGGCACCGTTTTGATTTTGCGGCCTTCAATTCCGGCCGAGCCATCTCGCCCAGTCTGGACGCGTTGTCCCTGAACGTTCCGGCAGTTGATCTCTTCCAGCTCGGACGCGGCGGGGCTACGGTGGACTTCAACTGGAAGGACATCATCGGCTATTTTCAAGATAGTCTGCGAGTCCACAAGGGATTCACGGTCAATCTCGGATTGCGATATAAGGCGGAACTATCCCCATCGCCCGCGCACAAAGAAACGAACGGGTGGCAGCCAAAATTCAGTCTGGCCTGGAGCGATCGAAACGCTGAAACTGTTTTCCGAGCAGGGTATACCCTATTTCGAAGCCCGCTGCCCACCTTGCCGCTGGCGTTTCAAAGACTGATGGGGGGCCAGG
>CBFHBI010000311.1:0-4593 GCA_965653755.1 uncultured Blastocatellia bacterium | reverse complement strand
AATCAGAACACTTCCAGCGATAGCCTGGTCACGGCCGCCAGCTCGGCGCCGGCGCAAATGCAGCCGCGGCTTTATCAATCTGCCGCGCAGAAAGCGATTGACGAAGGCAACATCGACAAAGCTGTGGACATCGCCACGAATCACCTCGATGAGAATGGCCGCAACACGATCATGCAGGCCGTCGATTTCAAAAAGCTGACCATGACAGCATCGCCTGAAAAGTTGAATGAGATCAAACAGAAGCTGGGGGCCTTGCCGTCGGACAACGATCGCATCAAGTACTTGATCGATCTGGCGAAAGCAACGCAGAAAGACAATCAGAAGTTGGCGCTCAAGTTCATGGACGACGCGCGCAACCTGGTGGCAAAGCGCGCGATGAATTACGACGACTTTGGCAATCAACTCAAGGTCGCCGACGCGTATGCGACGATCGATGCGAAGAAAAGCTTTGAGATCATCGATGCCGGTATCGCCCAACTGAATGAATTGCTGCAAGCGGCCACCGTCTTGAATGGATTTGAAGTCGATATCTTCAAAGACGGCGAACTGTCACTGCGCGGCAACGACGATTTGGTGGGAATGATTACACGCTATGGCGGAGAGTTGGCGACGTTGGCCAAAGTTGACTTCGAGGGCGCGCGCGTCACTGCCGACAAGTTTCAGATGCCCGAACCGCGACTGAACGCGCGGCTGATGATCGTGCAGAACATTCTAGGCGCGGCGCCAGTCAACCAGAATAATCGCGGCAATCAGAACCTGAGGTTCTTTACGCGAGGCCAGTAACTACCGGCGCTGGCCTGGTTAGAATTGAAAACAGTCCAGGTTCTCGATTATCCCATCCGCTTACGCGGATGGTACTGACCCGCGGGCGATGGCGCGATTCGATTCACGCGTAGCTTCTCGGCCGCAATCTTCAAGACTTCCTGCACCTGCTGATCCCAATAAGCCCAGTTGTGATTCCCGGGCAGTTGCCGATACTCGTGGGGAATTTTTTTCTGCCACAACAGTTCGGCAAATTTCTGATTCGACTTCGCGGTAAAGTCATCCGCTCCGCTGTCGAAATAAAAATAAGGCAAGGCGGTAATGCGCGCGGCGTTCATGCCTCGTGCCAGCTCGAAGAGATCATTCGCCTTGCGCGTTTCGGATCCGGGTGGTCCAAAGACCGGCTGCAACGAATCGCCGATGGCCTTCAGGTCTTTCAAATCTTCGGTGGTCCATGAGGCCGCTTCGGTTACGCCGCTCATCGAGCCGGCGAAGATGAACGTTCCGGGGAACTTCAGGCCAAATTTCAGCGCCCCGTATCCACCCATCGACAAGCCCGCGACGGCTCGCCCGTAACGAGTCTCGATCGTGCGATAGCGGTGCTGCACGTCGGGAATCAATTCCCTCAAAATATAGGTTTCATATTTATCGTTTGGCTTGGTCGCGCTGTCGGTGTACCAACTATCGTTGCCTTCCGGCATGATGACAATCATTCGATACCGCGCCGCGTAATCGGCGATGTTCGTCCGCGTGAGCCAGTCGGAATAATGACCGCCAAGCCCGTGCAGTAAGTAGAGTACCGGATATCGTGTCGTCTTTGCTGCGCGGTATTCAGGTGGAAGAATGACGTTGTACGGAAGCGCGGCGTTGATGAGCGTGCTGTGGAATTGGACCGTCTCGACCGAACCGGTTTGCGCGCGTGCGTGGGCCGCGCAGACGAGCAATGCGAATAGTAGCAGCCACGATTTTGCGAATCTATTCATCTGTGCGGTGTTTGGATCGCGCGGCGACGAGTTAACGTCCGCTCAACCAAGATTGATAGAGTTGCTTCTGCTCATCGGTCGCGGACGGCAGTTGAACGATGCGGTAAGGCGCGTCCGTCCTGGTCTCCAATGTGCTTTCGAGCGTCCGCAGATCTTCGTTACGCAAAACCGTAAGGCGGACCGCCTCTCCGGGCTTCGCGGCGATGGCGGCTTCGAAACCTTCGCGGTTCATATGCGTGCCGTTGAGCGCGACGATCTTGTCCCTGGCATTGAGGCCCTGTTCGTACGCGGGCGAACCGGCGCGCACGTCTCGCACATTGATGAAGTCGCCGCTGTCTTCGAGGTCAGCGCCCAAATATCCGATCAACTTATTTCGAAGGCCCGAAAACGAAAACCCAACCTTGTCCGGCTGTTCGAGACCAAGACCGGCCGCCGATAGAAACTGGTTATAAGGAATTTCTTCTTTGCCGCGAACGTAGCGTGAAAAGAATTCTTCCAGACTTGACCCGGCCATCAACTCACAAGCCTTCTGAAAATCCGCGGGCGTGTAGTTACGGTTCTTGCCAAAGAATTCGGCTAAGAGATAACGCATTACGTGATCGAGCGACATCGTGTCGTGTGTCCGCCGGCGAATTTCGAGATCGAGCAGCAAACCCAACAGCTCGCCTTTGTCGTAATAAGAGATTTGCGAGTTCACCGAATTTTCGTCGGGTCGATATTCCTTGATCCAGGCGTTGAAGCTCGCTTCTTCCGCGCTCATCTCCAGCCGCCCGGGCGTGTTCTCGTAGCCTTGAATCTTACGCGCGAGCCCGTCGAGATATTCTTTGTCGGAAATCAAACCCGCGCGCCGCACCATCAAGTCGCCGTAGTAACTCGTGATGCCTTCGGCCACCCACAGTGAGCGCGTGTAATTCTCTTTGGTGTAATCGAATGGCCCAAGCGCATCGGGGCGGATGCGTTTGACATTCCAGAGATGAAAGAATTCGTGGGCGACCAAACCATAGAACGCGCGCCAGCCTTGTTCGTTACCAAAGCGATTGCGCCCGAACCCGAGTGAGGTCGAGTTCAAATGCTCGATCCCGCCGCCGCCGCGCAGATGCAGAATGAAAGTGTAATCGTGATAAGGAATGCCGCCGAACATTCCGGTTTCGGCTTCGACAATCTTCTGCACGTCGCGCTTCATGCGTTCGGGGTCGTAGTTGCCTTCGCCGTCGATGACGATCCGATGCGGCACACCGCGAACTGTGAAATCAATCTGTTTGAAGTTGCTGACTTCGAAAGGCGAGTCGTAAAGAATGTCGAAATTTTCGGCGCGAAAAGTATTTGGCTGCCCTTCGACCGCCGGCAACCCAGTTGCGATTTTCCAGCCATTGGCCGGATTGACGTGGAGCGTCGAAGGCAATTTGAGTTGTCCGTCGGGATACATCAACAGGGCCGCGTTGTTCCAGAAAGCATGATCCGAATTCAATTCGTTTGTACGGACTGAAAATTCGTTCGCATAGACGCGATAATTCACACCCCAAACATGCGAGCCATTTGTTTTGACCCGCCATGTGTTCTTGTTGACTTTGGTCCAATCAAGTTGTTGACCATTTATGGCAATTGCGCGGAAGTCCTGTACATTTCGCTCAAACTCACGAATCAAATACGAGCCCGGCGTCCAGACTGGCATAACGAGATCGGTTTCGTTTGCGGAATTCCCGAGCACTATTCGCATCTCGACTTCGAGCAGATGTGTCCAGGGTTTCGGCATCGAGACGGTGAACGAAATGGCGGACGAGTTAGGCGCTTGCGCGCGCGTAGTAAACGACGCGCAGAGAGCAAACAGAACGATTAGCGACCATCGCAGAATTGAATTTCTCTTCATATTAGTCGTCGGTGCCAGCGATGTTACTACGAACGTGTCAGAACCCCGAGCGGTAGCGACAGGATCAGGACTTCCAAGTTAAGACACATGATTCGGTCGCTAAGCTTTATGTTTCTGAGACCTTGCCCGCAGTTCAGGTAATTAGGCCATTGCTGCGAAACGGATTTATAGTTTGCTTCCAACGACTTGCTAACTAAGCCTGCGATGATTCAGCGAGAGATCCGATTGCCAAACTCCAAACTCAAAACTCAAAACCCGAAACTATCATGAGACGCTCGCCGCTCCTCGTCATCTTCGTTACGGTCTTTATCGATCTCGTCGGCTTTGGGATCGTGATTCCCGTGCTTCCGTATTACGCGGAAGGAACTAAGTTCGGCGCTTCTCCGAGCCAGGTCGGTTTGCTCTTCGCCTCGTACTCAATCATGCAATTGGTTTTCGCGCCGGTGCTCGGGCGATTGTCAGACAAGTATGGCCGCCGGCCGATCTTGCTGGTCAGCTTGTTGGGGACCGCAACCGGTTTTCTGATTCTCGGATTTGCGAACACGCTTTGGCTGCTCTTCCTGGGACGAATCATCGACGGGATTTCC
Organism: uncultured Blastocatellia bacterium; assembly: GCA_965653755.1. Taxonomy (GTDB): domain Bacteria; phylum Acidobacteriota; class Blastocatellia; order Pyrinomonadales; family Pyrinomonadaceae; genus UBA11740. Next base: position 394 of record CBFHBI010000311.1, on the reverse strand, counting down.
GGCGGAAATATCTCGACGGCGCAAGCTTACATCGCCGACGTCACGACCGAAGAGAACCGGGCGAAAGGCATGGGATTGATCGGCGCGGCGTTCGGACTCGGATTCGTTTTTGGCCCAGCGATCGGCGGCATCCTGAGTCGCTGGGGCATCAACGTGCCGTTTCTGTTTGCCGGCGGATTGGCGTTCGCGAATGCAATCCTCCTCTATTTTGCTTTGCCGGAAACGGTCACTCCCGATCATCCGGCGCGCGTTTCGGCCGCCAGCGGACGCAGTTGGCATCAACTATTAGAGTCGCTGCGTCAACCGGCGCTGGCTTCGGTGTTGACGATTTATTTTTTGGGAATCGTGGCCTTCTCGATCATGACCGCGTCGTTCTCGCTCTTCATGATGTTCC
>CBFHBI010000310.1:0-4616 GCA_965653755.1 uncultured Blastocatellia bacterium | reverse complement strand
TCGTCGGAATCGCCGACGACGCTCCTCGATTCAACGTGAATGGCCCGCTGATCAAGGACCGCCTCTATCTGTCGCAATCGGCAACGTATTCGCTTTCAAAGCAGCCAGTTCGTGGTCTGTCGTTTCCCGACAACGAAACTAAATCCGAGGCGCAGAGTTACTTCACACAGCTGGACTTAATCCTCAGCAAACGTCACACAGAAAGTCTCACTTTCGGATTCTTCCCGCGACGTGATCAGTTTGTAGATCTGGATTTCTTTCGACCGCAATCGGTGACGCCGAACTATAAGCAGAAAGATTACGTCGTTACGCTGCGCGATAGTTTTCAAGTGAACGATGGCTTACTGGAATCGGCGGCGTCTTATAAACGGTTCGACGCAAGTGTTTGGGGACAGGGCGAAGGCGAAATGACCATCACGCCGACGCTTGCCGAAGGTAATTACTACGCAAGTCAGGATCGCCGCGCCCATCGGTTTGAACTCTTCGAAGTTTATACGGCTCCTACTCGCAAGTTCTTCGGCGTGAACCATGAGGTCAAAACAGGTATTGATTTCAATAGTGTCGGTGGTGTGCTGAATTATTCTGCGCGGCCGGTGAATATTGAGCGCGAGGATGGAACGTTGGCGGAGAGAATTGTTTTTCATCCGCCCAGGCCAATCGACGCCGGTAATCGCGAATACGTCGGCTTTGTTCAGGATCGCCTGTTCATTCGGTCCAATCTGAGCATTGATGCGGGCGTGCGGTTTGAAGATCAGCGAATTGCGCAAGAGACCAATGCCGCTCCGCGGTTTGGCTTTGCGTGGTCACCATCGCGGAGCGATCGCACGGTGATTCGCGGTGGCATCGGGTTTTTCTATGACAAAGTGCCACTGAACATCCGGTGCTTCGGGCGTTATCCTTCACGCACGATCACTCACTACGCCGCGGATGGAGAAACGGTTCTCGACAGCGTCCATTACGTTAATATTTTGGTTGACACACCGCCGGTTGAGCCACTCGATTTTCGCCATCGTTCTACTGATGCTGGGTTCGTACCCGAAAACCTGCGATGGAACCTGCAGTTGGATCGGATTATCAGCAGCCGTCTCAACTTGCGTGTTAATTACTCGGATAGCCGCACAGAAAACATCTACATCATCAATCCTGAAATCGATTTCCGCGAACGCAGCGGCATAGTTCTTCGATCGGCCGGCGAGGCGACTTATCGCGCACTCGAGTTAACGTTCCGTTGGAAAGTGCGCAAACAGGATCAGATATTTATTTCGTACGTCAGGTCGCGCACCCGCGGAGACTTGAACGACTTCAACAGTTATTTCGGAGACTTCGGCGAGCCGGTCATTCGCGCTAACCAATACTCTAACCTGCCGTTCGACGTGCCGAATCGATTGATGGCCTGGGGCACTTTTAACCTGCCGCATCGATTCTCGATCTCACCCATCTTTGAAGCGCGCACCGGATTTCCCTATTCCGTTCGCAACGCTCAACAGGATTTCGTCGGCGTGCGCAACTCGGATCGAACGCGCTTTCCCGCATTCGTCTCGCTCGATTCAGAGTTCGCCAAAGAATTTCAGGTGACCCGAAAGTACGGTGTGCGCCTCTCACTAAAAATTTTCAATCTCACCAACCATTTCAACCCGCGCGACGTTCATGCGAACGTTGCGGATCCGCTCTTCGGTCAATTCTTCGCACCCTATCATCGCTCGTTCAGCGGTGGTTTCGATGTCATTTTCTAACAATCTCACCGAATTTGGCGGTTGGTTCCAAAGTTGGTGGAAAAATGGTGACGGTTCGTGTTGATATTTAGCCAGACCAAGTGATCTTTGACGACCCCAAGCGCGGTAAATACTGGTTCACATCGTTTGTTCAGGCTAGAAAATGGTGGTCCCAACTTGCTGATAATCCGTTGCTCCGATGACGTGAAGATGACGTGATGACCCCTAGCTAGACGTAGCTGACTTTGACGGCTAACTATTCCGGTAAATACTGCGTTATCCGCAATCATTTCCTTCTGGATTTGCGACGACTCCCTACGGAGCGCGAGCGCTGAGATGCAAGGCACAGTAAGGGTTCGGATGCGATGCCTGGTATATAAATTTCCTTCCCCTTGGGAAAATGGCCGCGTTACAATGCCGCTCTCAAATTATTGAACATCGCGGGAGGAGCGAGATGAAAAAGGCTAGGCTCATCGTTGCAGCGCTGGGAGCCATTGTGTTGTGCGGTTATTCGGCAAACGCCCAGTCAAACTGGGAGGTCGTTAAGACATTTCAGATTGGCGGACAAGGCGGCTGGGATTACTTTACGGTCGATTCACAAACACATCGGCTGTTCGTTCCTCGCAGCACCCACACTATGGTCATCGACGCGGAATCAGGTATGACGCTCGGCGACATTCCCGGTCAAAAAAACGCTCACGGCGTCGCGCTCGTTCCAAGCGCTAACCGCGGATTCATTAGTGATGGCGGCGGCAACGGAGCGGTCGTAATTTTTGACTTGAAGACTTACGCCGTAATCGGATCATTAGTCGCACAGCCCGATACTGACGGCATCATCTACGACCCGGCCAGCGGACGAGTGCTTTTTGTTTCAGGAGATGGCGAGACGCTCATGTCGCTTAAACCGGACGTCGATGCTAGCGGAAAGATTGATGATCCGATTGCCCTCGGAGGAAAGCCCGAGTTTCTGGCGTCCGACGGAGCGGGCAAAGTGTACGTGAATCTGGTGGATAAGAACGAGGTGGCAGTCGTTGATATAAAAGCGCGAAAAGTAATCGCGCGTTGGTCGGTGGCGCCCGGCGGCAATCCTGTCGGGATGACCATAGATACCAAGAAGCGACGTCTCTTCATCGGCTGCCGCAAGCCACAGAAACTAATTGTGATGAGTATCGACGATGGCAAAGTTATAGCTGATTTTCCCATCGGTGCAGGCGTCGATGCCACGAAGATGGATAACGGCCAGGCCTTCGCTAGTTGCCGCGATGGCACGCTCGCTGTAATTAGCGAAACCGCTCCGGGAAAATTCGCGTTAGTGCAAACTGTAAAGACGGGTCCGGGAGCCGGAACCATGGGATTAGACTCCACCACGCATAAGATTTATTTGCCGACTGCAGAGTATGAACAGATGAAGCCCGGATCTACAGGACGACCTAAGACGATCCCTGGAACGTTCAAGATTCTCGTTGTTGGGCTGCGCGGTTAAGTTAATTCGTAGCGGCGGCGGCGCGTGAATTCGCTTTTCCCTCTCCTCTCCACTCGCGAGCTAATCCCATGAAATTCATTTCGGGCTAATAGCTCCGGCTGCCGGCCAGTTCGTGTCACCTATTCTCTTAAGGTTCATCTCAAAAAAGCGTACCGGCTCCTTCTCGGGCACAATACGATCCCCAACTTCTTTCAAAGTGCCATCTTTAATGACCGCCGTGTAACGAATCGTCATTGGTCCTGCGGGTATCTCCCAGACATAACCATCAGCCGTAGGCGTGAAAACGAAATCACCGACCTGCCCCTGCGCGTATGAATGCAATGTGTAAGCTTTAGTGGCAAGGTTATATGAAATGGTACCGAAGGCATTGAAGGTTACTTTTCCGTCAGCGTCATATCCGCGACCTTCGATGACCCTGACCGACCCGTCCAGGAAAGGACCAATCCGCTCCGTTTGCGTAACGGTGCGCTTCTCTCCAGATGGCAGAATAGTCCATGCTGGGCCTCTCCATACTCCATCCAGGACAGCGAACCGTTGCAGCGCCTCGCGCTGCGCAGCGATAAGCGTTGCCGGGTCTTGACGACCTTGTCCCACAGTAGTAATCGCCAGACCGGCGATCATCATTGGCAGAATCAGAACCGCGATTCGATGTTTGAACATTTCAGTTTCTCCTCAATTGCGACGGCAGAGTCCATAGCTAATGGTCGCGAATGCTATCAGAGAAATCTTTCGACGACGATTTGTTATATCGCGGGACAGTTCATGAGAGTCTGCAGATCGGAAGCAAGTCCGTCCGGGTAAATAGTCTCAGTTGTCGACTGCAACTCTGGAAGCGACCACCAGCGGTGTTCACAGATGGCCTCACTAGACGAATTCTGAACGTTGGGTGCAACTTTCGCCACTCTCACCAGAAAGTACTCCTCGTGTTGGTTGACGAAGCCCTGTGGCAGCTCGAACGTGAAGTTTCGGTCCCAAAGTTTTCGATCAAGCTTCGCCGTGAGGCCGGTCTCCTCGCGCAACTCCCTGATGGCCGCATCCTGCGCGCGTTCGCCGGCTTCGATCTGGCCTCCAGGCGTCGCCCAGAACGACCCGGACCTAGCGCCTCGATACTCGCGATAGCGAACCATGAGCACGAAGTTGCGAGCATCCAAGACAATTAGTCTCGCGACCCTTCGAATGGGAACGCCGCTGCCGCCCTTCATCCCACCTCAGCCTCCGGCCGCTGAAAGTGACAAAGCCGAGCTGAAGCTGAAGAGTTCGTCCTTCTAAATTCAGTCCGGCTCTGCCTTGTTTCCCTAAGGAACGATCTGGATCACACCAACGCGGTGACCGTTTGGTCTGACGATGGTGCCTCGCGTCATCCCCAAGTCTTCGGTGGTCATCAACAGACCGAAGTCGTAGAAGTTCGTCTCAGAGCTGAT
>CBFHBI010000309.1:0-4629 GCA_965653755.1 uncultured Blastocatellia bacterium | reverse complement strand
ATTCATCGTCTGAGCTTGGACCGGTGAGATCGCGTAACAGCGTTGCGCGGTCAAAGAACAGATTGAGATAACCGGCGCCTGCGACTTCGACCCGCTTAACCGAATCGATTGACTCGAGTTTCGGTTTCAGAGCCTCAGCGATTGATCGCGGTGCGCGCTTCTCGCCGGTCTTCTGTTTGAATTGTTTTGCGAGTTCGAAAGCGACCGGAGAGGCCAAATCGCCCAGCTCGAGGCGCGGTGGCACTTCCATCGCGATCTGTTCGAGATCGATGTCGAACAATTCACGAGCCCCGTCGCCTATAGCGGCTTTGATTAGCTCTTGAAGTTGAATGAGTTTCACGAGGCTTAATGTCGTGTCAGAAGCGCGACCGTCAGGGAGGGCCGCTTTAGCAATTGGGTCCCTTTGAATGAAACGTGCCCTCCCTCATGGTCGGGCTTCTGATACGCGAAGCAAACGGCTATTCTAATGAATCGATCTCGAATCGCGAAATTGCGGCGTGTTCACGTGCTTTGTTACCATCCGATCTCGGAATGCAAAGCGTGTCGGAAGGACTGATGCTCGGTGAGCGGATGCGCACGGCGCAGAGCGTCCTGGTGCTGACAGGTGCCGGCGTCTCGGCTGAGTCGGGCGTGCCGACATTTCGCGGCGGCGGCAACACTGAAGTCTGGAGAGGTATGCCTTTCGACGTCATCTCGTCCGCAGGCATGTTGCAGCGTGACTTGCCGGCCGTGTGGGAATGGTTCAACTATCGCCGGACTCTACTTGCTTCATTGAAACCAAATCCGGCGCACGAAACCATCGCGCGCTGGCAGGGCGATTTTTCGGATCTGGCTTTGGTTACTCAGAATATCGACGGGTTACATCAAGCCGCCGGGTCGCGCGATGTGATTGAAGTGCATGGCAACATCTGGCGCGCGCGGTGTTTCGATTGTGAGACGCGTTTCACACTGAATGAACTGAAGATTGATGTAGATGTGCCAACCTGTCTCGATTGTGGCGGCAACTTGCGACCCGATGTGGTGTTGTTCGGAGAGATGCTTCCGCCCGGCGCCTTCGAACGAGCGGCTGATGCGGCGCAGCGCTGCGATATTTGTTTCGTTGTAGGAACGTCTGCGGTCGTTTATCCGGCGGCTTCGATTCCTGAAATTGCGCGGGCGAACGGTGCTTACATCGTGGAAGTAAATCCGGAGCGCACGCCGCTTTCAGATCTTTGCGATGAAGTTTTGACCGGGAAGGCGGGAGAGATACTGCCAATGCTGTCAGAAGCCCGACCGTAAGGGAGGGCTAGTCAGACCGGAGTGAGCCTATTTATAAACCGAGCCCTTGCTAACGCGCGGGCTTCTGACACCTAACATGAGAACTCTCTATTTCGATTGTTTCGCCGGTGCGAGCGGCGACATGATTCTCGGCGCTCTGGTCGATGCGGGAGTCGATCCACGCGCGCTGGTCGGTCAACTGCAGTCGCTGAACGTGCCGGGATGGAGGATCGAATTCGAGAAAGTCGATCGCTCGGGAATCAGCTCGATGTACGCGCGCGTGCAAACGGCGCACGAACATGCGCATCGGCATCTCAGCGACATTTTGAAAATTATCAACCAGTCGCAACTCAAACAAAGCGTGAAGGATCGTGCCGCCTTGATCTTTTCACGACTGGCTGAAGCTGAGGCGCGTGTGCACAACCAGCCAATCGAGAAGATTCATTTCCATGAAGTAGGCGGTGTCGATGCGATTCTCGATGTTTGCGGCGCGGCCATCGGCTTCGACTTGCTGGGAATTGAAGACTTTATCTGTTCGCCGTTGCGCGTTGGCTTCGGCACGATCGAGATGGCTCATGGCCGCTTTCCAATTCCGCCGCCAGCCGTGGCTGAATTGCTCAAGGGCCGGCCCGTTTATGCAGGTGACATCGAAGGGGAATTCGTGACGCCGACCGGCGCGGCAATCATCACCTCTGTGTGCGAGCGATTTGAGAATGTGCCGGCGATGAGAATCGAATCAACCGGCTACGGAGCCGGCACGCGAAATCCTGAAGAATTTCCGAATGCGCTGCGTGTACTCCTCGGCGAGTCTGAGTCGCAGTCCAGCGATGAGACGCTGTTGATGATCGAAACCAACATCGACGATATGTCGCCGCAGATTTTCAGTTACGTGATTGATCGCGCGTTCGAGCTTGGTGCTCTTGATTGCTATTTGACCCAGACGCAAATGAAGAAGAATCGTCCGGGTAATTTGTTGTCGATCTTATGCCGGCCGCACGAGCGGGAAAAATTCCTGCAGTTGTTGTTCGCAGAGACCACAACCATCGGCGCGCGTAGCTATGAAGTGCAACGTCGGGCACTGGCCCGTGAGACAGTAAGGGTCGAGACGCAATTCGGCGCAATCGATGTTAAAGTGGTCCATACTAATAGCGGTTCAGTGAAAGCGATGCCTGAGTTCGAGCAGTGCCGCGCGGCGGCGGCTGCCGCGAATATTCCATTGCGAGAAGTGCAGGACGCTGCGCGGCAAGCTCTGGCAAGTGCAATAAAAGATCGCGAGCAGTGAGGTCGGCACGATCCGCGTGAACGGATGGTTCAAGCGATGAATTCGAAGATTACAAGTATCAAACGCAAACGAAAGGGACCGCAGCGCATTCCTGATGTCGATCTCGATCGCATTGCCTCGGGCGTGCGCATGGTTCTCGACGGCATCGGCGACGATCCTAAGAGGGAGGGGGTGCGCGACACGCCGAAACGCGTCGCCGAGCGGTATGCGGCCGTGACCGCGGGGAGGCGTGAGAATGCGGCCGAGCACATCGTGCCGCTCTCCGGAAACAAACACGATGAAATGGTGATCGTGAAGGACATCGCCATTGCTTCGCTGTGCGAACATCATCTGGCGCCGTTCGTCGGCAAATGTCACCTCGCTTACATACCAAAGAATGGAAGAATCCTGGGACTTTCAAAACTGGCACGGCTGACTGAAACATTCGCGCGCCGATTGCAATTGCAGGAGCGCCTGACCTCAGAAATCGCGAACACTCTCTTCGAGCAGTTGCAACCGCTGGGGGTAATGGTTGTGATCGAGGCCGAGCACACCTGCATGACTTTGCGGGGAGTAAAGAAGCCGGGCGCGGTGACCGTGACCTCGGCAGTGCTCGGAGGATTTCGGAAAGATTCGCGCACGCGCGCGGAAGCGATGGCGCTAATAACTGGACACAAATAGTGATGGGTGATGAGTGATAGGCGATGAGTAAGAGAACAAATATTAAGCAGCAGGTATTGGCTTCCGCCGTAACCTGTTTCTTTGTGATTGGCTCCGCGATTACATGCGCCTCGCAACGCGTGGCGTCGAATCCGGGAATGCTGCCGAGTGCGATCCGTGAAGATGCGTTGCGGGCCCATATCAAATTTCTTTCCGACGATCGCCTCGAAGGGCGAGGCACGGGCGCGCGCGGCGGGGAACGGGCGGCGCTGTATTGCGCGGAACAGTTTGAAGCCATGGGATTGAAAGGCGCCGGGGCGAATGGGAGCTTTTGGCAGCCAGTGTCCCTGGTCGGCGTGAAGGCTGATCCGAAAACTGAATTGCGTGTCAGCGGGTCGCGCGGATCTGAGACGTTTAAATTCGCCGATGACTATGTCGTATTCACTGGCGCGCAAACCGATCGCGTGAATGTCAAAGCCGATCTTGTCTTCGTTGGTTATGGCATTGATGCGCCACAGCAAAAATGGAATGACTACAAAGGCGCGGCGGAAGATTATCGCGGCAAAATTCTCGTAATGCTGGTCAACGATCCACCTGCGACGAAGGAAGAGCCGAATCTTTTTGGCGGACGCACGCTGACCTATTACGGACGTTGGACCTACAAATATGAAGAAGCGGCGCGGCGCGGCGCCGTGGGCGCGATCCTGTTGCATACGAATGAATCGGCCGGCTATCCGTGGAGCGTGGTGCGCACTTCGAACGGATCGTGGCGCTTCGATATCGCGCGCATGGCAGGCGACAAGACGCCGTACCTGCAACTTCGATCGTGGATCACCGATGAAGCCGGACATCGCCTGATGTCATTAGCCGGACAGAATCTCGATGAGTTGCGGCAGCGTGCAGCCACACGAGATTTTCATCCCGTCGATCTGCATCTGACCGCGTCGATCGATTTGCGCAGCGAAGTGAAACATGTCGAGGCCCCGAATGTCGTCGCCATTCTGCCCGGCCGCGATCCGAAGTTGCGCGATGAGTACGTTGTGTACTCGGCGCATTGGGATCACTTTGGGATCGGCGCGCCAGACAAGAACGGCGACACGATTTATAACGGTGCGCTTGATAACGCGACCGGGGTCGCATCGGTCCTGGAGATCGCGCGAGTGCTCTCTCAATTGCCGGCGAATCAAAGACCGCGCCGATCGTTTCTGTTTTTGATCACGACCGGCGAAGAACAAGGACTCATCGGCGCCGAGTGGTACTCGCTCCATCCGCTCGTGCCGTTGGAGAAAACGGCGGCGGACATCAATCTCGATTCGATGAACATCCTTGGACCGACGCGCGACTTTGTCCCGCTCGGCGCCGAACGTTCAACGTTGAAGAACAACGTCGCTGACATTGCGCGCGAGCGCGGCTTGCGCATCTCCCCCGATCCACGTCCCGAACAAGGCTCG
>CBFHBI010000308.1:0-4631 GCA_965653755.1 uncultured Blastocatellia bacterium | reverse complement strand
CCCAGGCGTAAACGCCTGGGCTAGAGAAGCGATCAACTTTTACCCAGTCTTTGCCAGCCGGATCGATCTCACTTACACTTTAGCTTGACGCTTCGCAGCTCGCGACATTTGGCGGCGCGAAGCTTTGCCGTCTTTCATGGGTGATCTCCGCAAACTGCTTCGTTATTTCCGGCCGTACCAAGTCTCACTAATAGTAGGCATCTCCTGCATCATGGTCAGCGTTGTTTTCAACGTTGCTGTGCCCCTGATCGTCGGTCAGGCCGTCGATGCGAAATGGACTGAAGTAACTGTCAGCCGTCTGGCGATCGCCGCCACCACAGAGCTGGCCGCCAAAGCTTTGAGCGGTGTGTTTCTCTTTCTTCAGCGCCGCATCCTGATCGGGATGTCGCGTCATATCGAATATGATTTGCGCAATGATTTTTATGCGGCACTGGTGGACCAGCCACAGTCTTTCTTTCAGGAACATCGGACGGGCGACCTGATGGCGCGCGCCACCAACGATCTGTCGGCAGTGCGGCAGATGGTCGGACCGATGATCATGTACGGGCTGCAAACTTTGTTCGTGGTGGTCGTGATTGTTCCCATCCTTTTTACCATCAGTTGGAAACTTACACTGTTGCTGTTCGTCACCATGCCGCTCGTCTCGCTCACGGTGAAGTATTTCGGCCAGCAGGTACACACGCGATTTCAACAGATTCAGGATTTCTTTGCGCAGATAACGGCGCGGGCCCAGGAGAATTTCACCGGCGTGCGCGTGGTTCGCGCTTATGCTCAGGAGCGCGCCGAGATCGAGGCTTTCAATCAATTGAATTACGAATATGCGCAGAAGAATCTGGGGCTGGTGAAAATCGATGCCTTGATGCGCCCTTTGATGACCTTCCTCATCGGCATTGGATTCGTGCTCATCATTTGGGCGGGCGTGCCGCTGGCCGCGCGCGGACAACTGACGGTGGGCCAGTTCACCGAATTCAACATGTACCTGCTGGCTTTGATTTGGCCTCTGATTGCGATCGGTTATGTCGTAAATCTTTACCAACGCGGTTCCGCCAGTTGGAAACGCATGCAAGCCATCGCCACCATCAAGCCGGCGATTGCAGATGCGTCAACCGCCACAGCGCCGGCGCAGATCGACGGCAAGATTGAATTTCGCGATCTGACCTTTCGTTATCATGCCGACAGCGAGCCGGTGCTTCGCGACATCAACCTGACCATCGAAGCCGGCCAGACGGTCGCTTTCGTGGGCCGCACCGGCAGCGGCAAATCGACCCTGGTGAATCTGATCCCGCGGATTTTAGATCCGCCGCCCGACACAGTCCTGATCGATGATCTGCCGGTGGCCGATTATCGGCTGCAGCAACTGCGAGGCGCGATCGGTTACGTGACCCAGGAAACTTTTCTCTTCAGCAACAGCCTGGCGAAAAACATCGCGTTTGGGGTCGATAAAGCGGAACCGGCGGCGATCGAACGCGCTGCCGAAATCGCCGGCCTCGAAACTGACGTGCAGGAATTTCCCGAAGGCTTCGATACACTCGTGGGCGAACGGGGCATTACGCTCTCCGGCGGCCAGAAACAGCGCACGGCGATTGCGCGCGCCGTGTTGCGCGAACCGAAAATCCTGATTCTCGACGACGCGCTTTCGTCGGTTGACACTTTCACCGAGGAAAAAATCCTGGCGGAGCTGCGCGGCGTAATGCGACAGCGCACCAGCATCATCGTTTCGCATCGTGTCTCAACCGTGCGTCACGCCGATTTGATTTGCGTGCTCGACGAAGGCCGCATCGTTGAACGCGGAAAGCACGATCAGTTGCTCGCCCTCGGCGGCCAATACGCAGAGTTGCATGAGCGGCAATTACTGGAAGAGGAGCTGGCGGCAACGTAAAGCCTGTACTTTGGACTCTGGACTTCGATTTTTTTCCAGGCCCAAAGACCTAAGATCAAAGACCGTTTTTGAAGAATGTCCACCGCAGTCAAGCAATTTCACGAAGAAGAGCAAATCGGCAAGACCTACGATTGGCAGGTCGCGCGTCGCTTGCTGCGTTATCTCAAGCCTTACGTGCGGCTGCTGATTCCGGCGCTGATTTTCACACTGCTCTTGAACCTGCTGGGCATCCTGCAACCGAAGTTCACTCAGTACGCGATCGATTGGTACATCACTCCGCACACCACCACGCACGTTCTGTTGCTCAGCAAGATAATCGCGATCGCCGTGACGATCAGTGTGACCGTCTTCGCGGCAGTTTATGTGCTCGCGCAGCTTCTGCGATTCGTCTTCTCTTATTATCAGGCTGTGCTGCTCAATTCAGTTGGCCAGTACGTGATGTACGATCTCCGTCGCGAAATTTACGGCAAGCTGCAGCGCCAGGAAGTCGCCTACTACGACCGCAATCCAGTCGGCCGCATCATGACGAGGCTGACGGCCGACGTCGATGCGCTGAACGAACTGTTTACTTCCGGCGTCACCGACTTGCTCGGCGACCTGGTGATGATCGTGGCGATCATCGCAATGATGATTTACATGGATGTGCGGCTCACCTTCGTGACGCTTTTGACCGTGCCGATGTTGTGGGCCGCGACGAATTGGTTTCGCAAGAATGCCCGGCGGGGTTACGATCTGGTGCGGATTAAAATCGCGCGCATCTTCTCGTTCCTGCAGGAGCATTTCACCGGCGCACAGACGGTGCAGCTCTTTAATGCCGAGGCGAAGTCGCTGCAAGAGTTCGCCAGAATCAACGACGACCATCGCAATGCCAACGTCGATACGATCTTCTATTACGCCGTGTTCTTTCCGCTGGTTGATTTCATCGGGGCGATCGGAATCGCGCTGATAATCTGGTACGGCGGTTATCGCGTCATGCAGCATGCTTTGACCCTGGGCGGTCTAGTGGCGTTCATTCAATACTCCGGATTTCTGTTTCAGCCGATTCGCGACATCTCTGACAAATACAACGTGCTGCAAGGCGCCGTCGTAGCTTCGCATCGTATCTTCAAAGCGCTGGATCTGCCGATTCTGATTACCTCACCGGAGCGACCGCTGAAACTGGGCCGCGCTGAAGGACGAATCGAATTTGAAAACGTTTGGTTCGCTTATCACGGCGAAGAATGGGTGCTGAAAGATGTTTCGTTCAGCGTGCAGCCGGGTCAATCGGTCGCGCTGGTGGGGCACACGGGTTCGGGAAAAACGACCATCACCAATTTGCTGATGAGATTCTACGACGTGCAGAAAGGCCGCATTCTGCTCGATGGCGTGGACGTGCGCGATTGGGATCTACAGTCGTTGCGCGAGAACTTCGCCGTGGTCTTGCAGGACATCTTCCTGTTCACGGGCACGGTTGAGAGCAACATTCGTCTCGGGCGTGCAGACATCTCAGACGAGCGCGTGCATTGGGCGGCGACTGAAGTGCAGGCCGACAACTTCATTCAGCGGTTGCCGCACGGCTACCGGTCAGAAGTACGCGAGCGCGGCGCGGGTTTGTCAGTCGGCCAGAAGCAACTGATTTCTTTCGCGCGCGCGTTGGCCTTCGATCCAGCGCTGTTGATTTTGGATGAAGCGACCAGCTCAATCGATACTGAAACGGAAACTTTGATTCAGCAGGCCATCGCCCGCGTGATGCGGAATCGAACTTCAGTGATCGTCGCACATCGCCTGTCAACCATTCAGCGCGCCGACAACATCATCGTGCTGCACCACGGCGAGATTCGCGAACAAGGCACGCATCAGGATCTGCTCGCGTTGCAGGGCTTGTATTGGAAGCTTTACAAGTTGCAGTATTCAGATCCAACGTGGCTGGCGGAAGCGAAGGAAGAGGAAGAAGAGCAAATCGCTTATCGACCGCGGCGCCCCGGTTTCTCATTCAGCGAAGGGATGGGCTGATTTCGACGTGAGCGGTGAAGATCAAATCATACGTGTGCGTCACATCTGTGACGATCTCGGCGTTTCGGATTTACGCAGCGCCTGGTGGGTCAGCGCGCCAGAGATAAAAATTGATCGGTATTGGTCGGGTAATCCCGCTCCGGTGGGCCGCCACGCAGCGGCCCGTCTGCTTTGGTCCAAAGAGGCGCTGAACGTTCGCTTTGTTTGCAATCAAACAGAACCGCTGGTAGTTAGCGCGTCTCCACAACTTGAGAAGAAGACGATGGGACTTTGGGATCGCGACGTGTGCGAGATCTTCATTGCGCCCGATCCTCAGGTGGTGGAACGGTATTTCGAATTCGAAGCTGCGCCTACGCGGGAGTGGATCGATGTGGCAATTCATTGGACGGCTGAGAAGCGCGAATCGGATTGGGAATTCCACTCAGGTATGACGGTCGCCACGGATCTGACAGTCGATCCAAAACCAATTCAGAAAGGGTTTCTAACTATCTCGATTCGCATCCCCTGGAACCACTGGATTCATCAGCCACAGAAAGGCGAGCGCTGGCGCGTCAACCTGTTTCGCTGCATCGGTAAAGATCCTGATCGTGGATATCTCGCCTGGCAACCGACTAAGACTCCCAAACCGGACTTTCACGTGCCGCAAGTTTTCGGTTGGCTGCTCTTCGTCTAAGCGGCGGCTTGCAAACGCTCGTTGATAAAAGTCTGAAAGCGCATTCGGTCTGCTTCACTGATGCCCACGATGCGAGCGCCGATGAGA
>CBFHBI010000307.1:0-4638 GCA_965653755.1 uncultured Blastocatellia bacterium | reverse complement strand
GCGGCTCGTGCTGGACGGCTCGCTGACGTCGGGTGAGTTACTGGTCTTTCTGCTCTATCTCGGCAAGATGTATAAACCCATGCGCGAACTCTCGAAGATGACCGACACGATCTCGAAAGCCGAAGTCGGTTGGGAACGCATTCGTGAAGTCCTCGAAAACGAAACGCAAGTGCGCGATCTCCCAGGCGCGAAACGTGCGCCGCGGTTCAAAGGGAGAATTGAATTCGATCACGTGCGCTTTGCTTATAATGGCGACGGCGCGGTGCTCGAGGATTTAAATCTTGAAATCAAACCGGGCCAAATGGTCGCGCTGGTTGGGCCAACCGGAGCCGGGAAGACAACGATTGTCAGTTTGCTGCCGCGTTTCTATCAACCGAGCGGCGGCCAGATAAGAATCGACGGCACAGACATTCGACAGTTCAAACAGAAGTCGCTGCGCGAACAGATCAGTTTCGTTTTGCAGGAGACGCTCCTGTTTCGCGCGACAGTTGCGCAGAACATTGCCTATGGCAAACCGCAGGCGTCTCACGCAGAGATCGTCCGCGCCGCGCGCCTCGCCAACGCGGACGAATTCATCGATCGCATGCCCGACGGCTACGAAACGATGATTGGCGAACGCGGCGTCACGCTCTCGGGCGGTCAGCGCCAACGCATCACCATCGCGCGCGCCATCATTCGCGACTCGCCCATTCTAGTTCTCGACGAACCCTCTGCCGGTCTCGACGCGGCGTCGGAGAAACTGGTCTTCGATGCGCTGGAAAATCTGATGAAAGGCAAGACCTCGATTGTAATTGCGCATCGCCTCGCGACCGTGCGTCGCGCCGATCTGATTTTTGTGATTGATCACGGCCGCGTGGTGGAGCAGGGGACTCATGAAGAGTTGCTCGCGCGCGGCGGGTTGTACTCGCATCTTTACGCGCTGCAATTCAAAGGTGAAGAAGACCAGACGCGTGAATTAATGACGGTTTAGGGAGCTCCTGCCCGAGAGGCTTCCGCGCTATACTCCAGCGCGATGCATCAAGTGAATTGATACGCCAACTCGAAGCCTTGGAACCCTTCCAACTCACAAACAATGTAATGCCTGTCCATGAGACTGACGTCTTTCTGATTCCGACCCAATTTCCTTCCATTCAGCAAGCGATCGCCGCAATCGTTCGACCAACGACGATCATGATCAGTTCAGGTGTCTACCATGAGGACCTGTCGTTCGTGAACGTGCCGGACGTTGTAATCAGCACTACACAATTCTTGCGGCGCGGCGTTGTATTGGTTGGCGCGGGCGCCGAGTCAGTGATCGCGATCGAACATTGTTCTGTTTACCTGGCCGGGATCGAGATCCGTTCGAACGGCCGCGCCAGAGCGATTGCGGCGCGCCAATCGTCACTAGCGCTACAGGAATGTGTGCTGGCGGGAAATAGGACACGTGGAGTTGACCCGAAAGGCGCAGCGATGATGTGCGTCGGGTCGTCGGTTCGCGTGCAGAAATCGATGATTGCCGGTAACAATTTGGAAGGTGAAGGAGCCGGTGGCGCCGGACTCTTCTTATCGGATTGCAAGGTCGAAATCGCCGGCAGTTCGGTTCAAGCGAACGCTGTACATAGCTCAGCCGCGGCGCTCGGCGGCGGCATCTATTGCCAGCGGAGTCAAATGCGTATGTGGCGCAGCCGCGTGACCGACAACGCCCTCCTGGGAGAGAATGGTTGCGGAGCCGGAATTTATTTCAAGGACTCAACCGCGCAAATAGGCGGCAGCGTCATTACCGGCAACGGCTGTGTCGACGGGAAAGGCGGCGGAATTTTCGTTAACGGTGACGCTGAGCACATCGTTGTTCATCGCAATACGGATATCAGACGAAATCATCCGGACGATTTCGCCGGTGAGTGAATAAAGTGCGTCGCACACGCCAGGTCGATCTGTTATCGCAGCTCTTGACCTCTCGCCAGCCGCGCGTCGCGCAAATGACTTTCAACCGTTTAATTGCAAACATCTAGCTGAGTCTAAGTATTTAGTTGCCTATAATTCTCTCGCCGAAGAACTCACTATCGCAGTATACTCCCGCCCGATTCTTCGCCTTACGGCTTCCACATCATGGCCGAACAGAAGCGAGTAATGATCAGCAGCACGGCGCGTGACCTGCCGGAGCATCGGCAGAAAGTCATGGACGCCTGCATGCGTCTGAGCATGTTCTATCCCGACATGATGGAGCATCTCATCGCGACTGACGCGAATGCGCTCGAAGTTTCATTGCGCATAGCCGACCGCGCCGAAATCTACGTCGGCGTCTTCGGGTTTCGCTACGGCTACGTGCCCGACGGTCAGGACATCTCGGTCACTGAGGCCGAGTACAACCGCGCCTTCGCGAGAGAGATTCCGCGGCTCATCTTCTTAATGAGCGATAACCATGACATCAAACCCGGTGATGTAGAAACCGGCGATGGTGCGACAAAACTCTCCGCCTTGAAGGAGCGGTTAAAGAAAGAGCGCGTCGTCGGTTTCTTCGAATCACCCGATGATTTGAAAGCCCAAGTCATCCAGGCGCTCGTGCCGTACCGCGAACGAGACGTAACGACCTTCCATTACATCGCCGACATTCCCGAAGCTCCCGAACCTTACATCGCGCATCCCTACACGCTGCTGCAAACGCACACACTCATCGGCCGTCAAAAGGAATTGAAGCTGCTGACCGACTGGATCACCGGCAAAGAGTTGGAATTCGACGGCCAGACAGCGCCGGCTGATTCAGTTCGCATCATGAGCGTCGTCGCTATTGGCGGCATGGGCAAGAGCGCGCTGACATGGAAATGGTTCAACGACGTCGCGCCCCAGGAGATGAAGAAACTCGCCGGACGAATGTGGTGGAGCTTCTATGAAAGCGATGCGACGTTTGAGAACTTCGTCATTCGGGCATTGGCATATGTCAGCAAGCGCAGCATTCAGGAAGTAACGCGGATTCCCGCGCCGGAACGCGAGACGCAATTGCTTGCCGCTCTGAATCACGAGCCGTTTCTTTTGGCCCTGGATGGATTGGAAAGAATCCTAATTGCCTATGCCCGCATGGACTCGGCAAGACTGGACGATAGCGAAGTTGGTACAGAGAAGAAACTGCGGAAGACTGCCGATCCCAGAGTTGGTAGATTCTTACAGAAGCTGGTACAGGTGAAACAGTCTCGGATTCTCGTCAGTTCGCGTTTGTATCCAGCGGAACTGGAAACAGCGGGCGGCGATCCGATTCCAAACGCCTTCAGAACAAACATCAAAGGCCTGACTGATGAAGATGCGGTTGAGCTGTGGCGCGCGTTCGGGGTTAGCGGATCGCGCGATGAACTGTTGCCGGTCTTCAATACTTTCGCCAAGCATCCATTGCTGATTCAAGCGTTGGGCGGTGAGATCAAACGATATCGTAAAGCGCCGGGAGATTTTGAAAAATGGCGCAAAGCAAATTCGAAATTTGATCCAATTAAGTTTGTCGAATTGAATGATGCGATGGCGCACGTCCTTGAGTTCGCTTTGCGCAGACTCGACAAGAAGACTAGTCAGGTCCTGCATACGATTTCTGGCTTTCGCATGCCTGCTACCTATGACACGCTTACTGCGCTACTCGTAGGAAAGCCAAAGACGCGCTACGAACTTAGCACGAACAAGCTTCTAACCGAAAAAGGCAAACTCTTCGCTGAGGAAAAAGAGTTGGATGTCGTTCTAAGCGAATTGGAGGATCGAGGACTGGTCGGATGGGACAAACGCGGCAATCGCTATGACCTGCACCCAATTGTTCGGCGATTGGTGTGGAGCAGTTTGAATGACAAGGCTCGGCGCGGCGTCTACGATGGCCTGCACGCCCACCTGGAAGCCGTACCGATGATTGAGAATTGGAGAGAAGTTCATACTGTCGAAGATCTAACGACGGCGATTGAATTGTATAACACGTTGATAGGGTTGGGACGCTATGATGACGCCTATGACGTTTTTCATGATCGGCTTAGTGATGCCGCCCTTTATCGTTTGAATATCACGAGACAGCAAATAGAGCTGTTGGAATTGTTCTTTCCCGATGGGCGGGACCGGTTACCCCGATTGATAAACCAAAGTGGCCAAGCCTACGTACTTCATTGCCTTGCGCTATGCTATCAGCTTGCGGGAGAGATTGGGCAGGCAGCCACATTTTTTCGTCGTGCAAACACTCTCCACGCGACGATGAACCATGACCAGAACCTCGGCACGGGTTTATCGTCGTTATCCATAGGGCTGCGAGCATCGGGCGAGCTTCGCGAATCCGAAGCCGCCTCGCGCAAAGCGCTTATTATCGTGCGCCGGCTCTTTGACGGTTATCGCGAAGCCGCTACTCTAGCATTCTTAGGATTGACCCTTGGATCGCGCTGTGTCCGTAATAAGTCAGGGTCTGCGCTACGTCGATGTTTGCACATCTGCAAGGAACTATCGAACGTTCAGAATGAAGGTGCAACGAGTTTGTTTTTGGCGCACAATGCGTTGTGGTTTGCTGACTTTGCAAGCGCGCTGTCGTTTGCACGCCGTGCGTGGGAGTTCGCTCACGTTGACAGCAATGAAGGCGACTTTGTTCGTGCAGCCAGAGCACAAGGAGAAGCGGCTTTGGGATTGTTCGACTTTGACAGGGCCGACGAA
>CBFHBI010000306.1:0-4650 GCA_965653755.1 uncultured Blastocatellia bacterium | reverse complement strand
GACTTGCGAGTTGCCGAAGGTGACGCGATAACGTCCATACCCGGTGCCGATCACATATTCGACTTCGCGTTCGTCGAGTGCGCGCGCGGCCAACGCCTGCCCGAACGCGTTTTCAGCGGCAGAGATTACATTTGCGCCGGTGTCAATCAACGCCCGGCCAACGATCTCGCCTGCTTCATCAATGATGACTGCTTTGGTTTGCGTCGATCCGACGTCGACGCCGGCTGCGTATGCCATAGAAACACCCTTGGGCAGCTTTCATTCCGGCGACGGTACCAATTTCCATGAAACCGTAACGCTCTGTTTCGGCGCGAGTGATTCCACCCGAAACAAAGCGTAGTGGTCGTTGTCGCGATCTTTAACATGGACCTCGTACATGTGTCCCACGACTGCGGTCACAGCAGATTCTCTGGTCGGTTTGGCATAGGCTGGGAGGACCGGAACGTTCACCATATCGATCCAATCCAGCTTGCCCAAATCTTTAATGCGGCTGCAATCATCCACGATCATAGAAACCTCGAAGGTATCGGCGCTCGGGCTATTTCCGAACAAGATGTCCCAATTATTTCGCGTCACCTGCAAAGCGCTATCGCCGTTGGCGCCGTACTTAAAACTGAAAGCCGCCTGCGTATAATTGTCGATGCCGTCGCGCTGCCGTCGGGCGACGAGCGTCACAGTTTTAGGTTTCGCAAATAGGTCCTGTCCGAAGACAACGGGCGCCGCTAAAAGAAGCACACCCAGCATAATGATTAGCGGCTGAATTGCCACTCGTACTTTTGTCATTTCGATCTCCTTTCAGTCATTATCCAATTCGATCCTATAAATTGGCTTAACCAACGGCGGCCATTCGGCGCGATGCCAATCCTTCAAAGAAAGCATCGGCGCGATTCTTTAATTGCGCTTCGGAGACCACGCGCCGGTCCATCATGTCTGATTCGATGAAGAGGCTGGCGATGTCGCGCGAGGCCATCAAGGCGCGACGATTGTCCGCCAATCCGGTTGAGA
This sequence comes from uncultured Blastocatellia bacterium, assembly GCA_965653755.1. Lineage (GTDB taxonomy): Bacteria > Acidobacteriota > Blastocatellia > Pyrinomonadales > Pyrinomonadaceae > UBA11740. The sequence goes on along the minus strand of CBFHBI010000306.1, from coordinate 3,645 downwards.
CTGTGCGGCAACTCTTGATTGGGTGATAGATGATGCCATCGACGTGAAAGGTGTCAATCATTTCGCTTAACGCCGCCTCCTGGTAGAACATGCTATCCATCGCGTTACGCACGTAAATTAAGAGCCCTTCCGCAAGACTTTCAAGGGGTCGTTTCAAATTGTACTGATAGCCTTGCGATACACCGCCCGCAGCGAACCAAAGATAGGTGGAATTGACGAACGTGCCGCCCCATTCGCTGAACAGCTCATTGAACCGCCGAAAGATTGGATAGCAGGGAACGCCGACGAACACGAGCCGATACTTCTCGTCCGTCATCGTGCCGATGCCATGCGCCGCCTTGAATTCCATCTCGTCGACGAGATCGGAAAAATATCGCGCGCCGTTCGCCGTGCCGCGGAAACCGTTTGAGACGCCGAGATAGATCGTGCCGTCGGTAAGCGCATTGAAAACCGAAGGCTGATTTCGATTCAGATTGAGTACGCACTGCCAGGCACGGCTCATCTCGTTCGCATATTTCAAATTTTCGCGCAGCCGATCGATGTCAAATTTCTTTCCCGTGACGCCTTCGCAAACGGCAATCAATTCCTTGATTTGGGCAAGCACGTATTGCGAGTCATTCTCGAAATCGATATCGCCGGGCCATGTTTGCTTACCGGCTGCGCGCGTTCCCGGCACGTCCAGCGTCACGATCGGTATCTGGTACATGCGTTCCCAAATTTCGGCCCACTTGATGTAGGTGTTGCACGCGTTAGTCAGCAGCGCGACCGCGGGTTTCGGAATTTTGCCCATCGGATGTTCGCCGCCGCGCAGTTGCACCGCCACGTCGGCCTTGACGTATCCGCAAATGTCGGGCGAATAGCCGTAGTCTTCCGCCTGATTCAAATATTCATGCGCGACCCGCCGCACTGCTGTCTGCAGCGAATTGATCTCCGGCATCACGATCGGCAAATCAAAAACGCGCAACAACTCGGCGAGACTGCCCATGACAAAAACATACGCCGCCGGGCCACCGGTCTCAGCGGTGTGATTCAGATCGGCGAACCACTGCTGAAACAACTTCGCGCCATCGCGATTACCGCGGCCGACTATTTCATCAGAGTCCCTCATGATTAGTGCGTGTCAGAACCCGCAGCGGTAGCGACGGGATCAAGGTCATGTTCAATTTCAAGCGGTCACATGATCCGGTCGCTACCGCTCCCGGTTCTGACACTCCACATCAGGCAAACAAAATATTTTCGACAAACGTCTCGAGCTGAATCTCCAGCGAATCGAAACTCGTCATGTTCTCTTCGAACTCGCCCATGAAATAAGGGATGCTGGCCTCGTCCAGAGCGCGTGTGTACGCCACCTGTTCTTCCAGGCCGGGCTCGCACATTTTTGCGGCAGTAATAATCGCCGCTGTCGCCTTCGCGTTACTGATTCGATTCAGCAACATCTTCTCTTTAGGTTTGCGCAGGTCGTGCTGCACCGGACTGTAGGACGAGCTTTCCAGATAAGCTTCGGCAAGATTCGCCAGCGGATCGCCTTCGGTCGCCACATCTTCGAGCAGCCAGCGCAAGCCGATCAGCAAATCATCGTCAACGACGTAACACGAGCAGCCGATCGTGCGAATCAGGTCCAGCGGCGGCTGTTCACAGAAGCCGCCTTCGATAACCACGCGCACCTTGTCCTGCGAATGCGTTTGGCGCGTGCGAATCTGCGGCAGCAGCGCGCGCAACATTTCGTTGTGCTCTTCGCGCGGCAAGAGTCCAGCCAACGCGACAAGCACGTAAGCTTCATCCGCCGAGATCAGCCATGGCGTTTCTCTTTTGATTTGATAAAGCTCGCGAATCAAAGAACGATTTTCGTTGAAGACGGTGATCGAATTTCGCAGTGCGTCGTCTGTTATTTCCTGGCCAACGATCTTCTCGATCGATCTCTTCAGTCGCTCGTATTCGCCGCGCAAATAGATTTTGGAATGTTCGGAGTTTGCGTTCTGCGGCAAATAAAGAATCTCACAGGGATACGAAACGTTGCGGCCCCAAACCGCGCCCAGATTTCTGGCGGCGTCACAAATCGGATGCGTGACGAACATTTCGAGTTCGGCCGTCTCACTGAGCGCCAGTTCGAGCGAACTCTTGAGGATTGAGCAGAGATAAGATCCGAAGCGCGAGTCGGCCTGGATGGTTTCAATCGGCGCGCCGCGCACTTTGAATGGCAGAACTCCGGCGGCGTGGACAATCTCTTCCGGAAAGGCGACTTGAAAATGGCCGACGATCTTGCCGCCGCGTTCGCGCCAATGTTTGAGCGTCGGAAAAGTTGTGTCTTCGAATAATTCGCGACACTCGTAGAGCGCGTCATCGAGCGTGCGATTGCGCCATTCCGGGAAGATTGGTTCGCGCATCATCGTCATCCAACCATGTTCAATCCGCCATTCACGCTGAAGACCTGGCCAGTGATGTAACTGGCGGCGTCCGAAGCCAGGAACAAAACCAGCGGCGCGATCTCTTCGGGACGGCCGAGTCTCTTCAGCGGAATGAAGTTCACGATTGATGAAAGTATCTTCGCGGTAAATTCATCCTGCTTCATCTCGTCGATCAGCGGCGTGTCGCAAAGCCCGGGCGAAACCACATTGACTCGAATGTTGTCGCGAGCATGTTCGCGCGCCAGCGTTTTCGAGAAGGCCATGATCGCTGCCTTCGAACTCGCATATATAGCTTCGCCAAACGATCCGACCCGACCCGTGTCTGAACTGATGTTGACGATCACGCCCTGCTTCCGTTCGGCCATCGCCGGCAGGATCGCGTGACAAGTATTCGCCACGCCAATGAAATTAATTCCCAGAACCTTTTGCCAAAGGTCAGGCGTAGTCTTCATGAACGGCAACAGGCGATCCCAGCCGGCGCAGTTCACCAGCACATCGACCTGGCCGAATTGACGCAATGTTTCATCGCGCAGGCGCTCGGTGTCTTCGTGCTTCCTGACATCGGTTTGCACGGCGATGACCTGGCGATGAAAAGTTTCGCTCGTGTTGAGGGCCGCGGTCTTCGCATCTTCGCAGCGCAGATCGGCGATGACGATATCGGCGCCGGCTTCGGCAAATGCATTCACCACGGCGCGCCCAATGCCGCGCGCGCCACCGGTGACGATTATGGATTTGTCTGTGAAATTCATAAGATCGTTCGCGGCTTTGCCGCTCGATGTGCGGAAGGTCTTCTACCTTCCAACAACTTGGCCATAAAGTTGGCTACGCCCATTGTGGGCAGAGCCCTCAGGAAACCGAAAGCACTTGCGTCGGAAGGTCGGAGACCTTCCGCACATCGGGCGGCATAGCCGCCGATATTTCGATCGCTGACGCCTGATCAAGTTTGAACAGACCAATCGCATTGTCGCGCAAAATCTTGCGCGTAACGTCATCTTTCAGTCCAAGTTCGCAAAGCTGTTTCAGACTTTCTTTCCATGGCAAGCCGTTCGTTCCCCACAGGCAGCGATCGCGGCCCAGGCGGCTGCTGATGAATTGAATAATTTGCGGCGAGAGGTATTTCGGCAGCCACGCATCGACACCGAACCAGATGTTCTACCATTTGTAGCAAGCGGAAATTAATTCATCGACCCACGGCCAGCCGGTGTGCGCTCAGATCATTTACAATACAGGAAAGTCACAA
>CBFHBI010000305.1:0-4675 GCA_965653755.1 uncultured Blastocatellia bacterium | reverse complement strand
CAATTCTGTCGGTGCAGATGATGCTCGATTGGCTGGGAACGCGCCATCAAGATGAACGATTGCTTCGCGCCGCTGAGAAAATCGAGGATGCGGTCGAACAACTTCTTAGCGAAGGTAAGACGCTGACTTACGATCTAATCGGCGAAACGAACGCGTCGCGATGCAGCGAAGTCGGCGCGGCAGTCGAAGCGAAACTTCGATCGCGAACGTAGCAGAAACCCGACCGTCAGGGAGGGTGCATGAGCATATCCGACGAGCAATTCAATTTTCGAGAATTCCCGCTGGCTTATCTGATCACCCTTCGATCGTTTGGTACCTGGCTTCACGGTGACGAACGTTTGTCTGTGGATCGGCACGGACTGAATGTTTACGGAAGCGCAAGGCGATTGGGTAACTCGAAACTGCAGGAGATAATGATTGCCAACATTCGATCAGCACCGGTCTTGTTCGATGGTAAGCAGTGTGAGGTAATCAAACAAGCTGTTAAAGAGGTTTGTCATCATCGCGGCTACGTATTATTGGCAATGAATGTGCGTACCAACCACGTTCACGCTGTAGTTTCAGCACAGACTAAACCTGAACCAATTGCGGATGCATTCAAGAACTATTCAACTCGAAAGCTCCGTGCCGCGGGACTCGCGGTAACAGGGAGCCGCCTCTGGGCACGCGGAAAGAGCCGACGATACTTATGGAAACCAGAGCACATTGCGAGAGCCATTCACTATGTGCTGTACGAGCAAGGAGAGACCGTACCGGTTTTTGATTAGAGAAAAACGCACCCTCCCTAACGGTCGGGTTTCTGCTTTATAGACCGATGTCCGAAGACGATACTGATTTCGAAGAACCGATCGAGATCGAAATCACAGACGTATTCGATCTCCACACGATCCCGCCGCGCGATGTCAAGGCAGTCGTTGAAGAATATTTATATCAAGCGCACGAACGAAACTTTCCCGTCGTCCGAATAATTCACGGCAAAGGCATCGGGGTCCAACGCGCGATGGTGCACGCGATTCTAGAGCGAACGCCGTTCGTGTTCGATTGGAGTGATGCGCCACCAGATGCGGGCGGCTTGGGAGCAACGATTGTGCGGCTGAAACGGAAGTCGTAGCTGTGCCGTGCGATCGGATTCTAATCAAAGAAGCGAGAGGAAACTCGCGAAAGTTGAATTGCTCTTCGGACTGCCTCATGCACCCTCCCTGACCGGTCGGGTTTCTGCTTTATCGCGATCGACTTTGTATTCTTTCTTCGATCTTTGGCAGGCTTGCGATGATCGTGTCGCCGACGACTTTGAGACTCTTACCCGAAACCTTGTCGAGCGTGTCGTCCTTCGTGTGCCAGTAGGGATAAGAGTTGAGTTGGATAATGTCGAGCGAATCGATCGAAGCCTTTAAGAAAGGACTATGATCGTCGTCGCCGACATTTTCAGCATCGTTGGAGAATTCCTTGTATCCGAGTTGCTTCCCGGTCTGCCAGACGATGTCTTGCAGCCAACGTGTGCCAAGGTCAGCACGGCCGAGCTTCAAATCCTTGTAGCCCATCATGTCCAGCAAGATCATCGCCTTAACGCGAGATGCCTCGTTCCTGGTAACGAGTTGCGAGACGTAATGGCGACTGCCGTAGGTATTGTCCGGCAACGGTTCCTTAGGATCGGCAGGATTCGGATTGTGGCAATCGTCCCATTCTCTACAGAATGCTTCTTCACCGTCGAAGAAAACAAATCGATATGTCAGCTTGTTAGGCTTCTTAGCCGCGAGCACCCGCGCGATTTCCATCAACGCGCCCGTCGATGATCCAGCGTCGTTCGCGCCCACAAACTTAAAGTCCTTGAAGTACTTGGTGTCGAAGTGGCTGCCGATGATGATTATGTCGCTTGATGGGCCGGGCAATTCGGCTACGACGTTCGCCATCTTCTTGTCGCCCATTGGCGTCGTCGCGTGAAACTCGTCGGTTGTTACATTCAAGCCAAACGATCGCAATTGATCGATGATATAAGCGCGCGTCTTCTCGAGTTCCGGCGAACCAGGCGGCCGTGGCCCAAACTCAACCTGCTTCTTCACGAAATCGAAAGCGCGGTTCCCGTCGAACTCACTCTTCGCCACAACCTCGACGGCCGGCGTTGGAGAATTGAGCTCTGCGGGTTTGTTCGCTCCGCCGGGACATCCCAAGAAGAAAACCAAAGAAGCAAACGCAATTGAGTGTGAGACGGGTTTCAATATTTTCCTCAGAGTCATAATTCAGCGGTTCTGCTCGCGCGAAACTCGGTCAGCCGCGCGTGGTCTTAGCCATTTGCGCCGTGTGTTGGTTGGTCGTTTCGGCGCGCTTACGACAATCAGCGCAGATGCCGATCATGCGCAGCAAATGTTCAGTCAACTTGAAACCGTATTTTGCGGCCATCGCATCCTGAATAGCTTCCAATTCCGGCGAATAGAATTCAATGATCTTTCCGCATTCAGAGCAGATCATGTGATCGTGATGCTCGTGTTTGTAGTTGTGCTCGTAATGCGCCCGCCCGTCGCCGAACCGAACTTCGCGCGCGAGCCCGGCCTCCGTTAAGAGTCGCAGAGTGCGATAGACGGTTGTCTGGCCCACCGTCGGATCTTTTTCCTGCACCAATCGATAAAGATCTTCGCCCGACAGGTGGCCCTCGGTCTGGAGAAATACCTCGAGAATCAGATCTCGCTGGGCCGTGCGCTTCAGCCCCTGCTGCTGAATATGTTTAAGAAATACTTCCTGCTCTTCAGTCATCGTGATTGGCCGGAACCGCCGCTGGGAAGCCGCGTGCATTCTAACACTTGAGCCAAGGTGTCAGAAGTCTAAGGCCGCAGCACGGAGTTCGAAGCAATTTGGTTACGCGATTAAATGGCAGACGACTGTCGCGCTTTTGACCTTCGAATGGACATGTTATCTTTTGGCGAAGCGCCGGGGTGGCGAAATGGCAGACGCTACGGACTTAAAATCCGTTGGGAGTAATCCCGTGAGGGTTCGAATCCCTCCCTCGGCACCAACTTTCCTGAGGAAATCACAACTTTCATCAATCTTCCTGTGTCCAACTCAGACCAAAAATGGCAGTTGGTGTAAAGTTGGTGTAGTCATCTTCAACTCGCTTTTCGCTTGAACTTAATCACATTAGTTCTTCTCGGCAGCGCCAGTCTGTTCACAGCCTCTTCCAATACTTCGGGAGTGCTGCGCGCGTAAGTTCCGGTCACTGCTTGAATGTGATGGCCCAGGAGATCGGCGATGTCGTACTCGTGTACTTGGCGCGCCCGCAACTCGGTAGCAAAAGTACGACGAAGGTCGTGCCAAATGAGACCCCCTTCATTCACCATACCAAACGGAATCTCGGCTCGCTCACACGCTTTCTCGAATGCGGTTCGCAGAACATGCTCGGTGACTCCATTATGACTGGCATCGAAGACTAGTCCCTTAGTTCGATCGCGGATGACGCCAAGTAAGGCGGCCTTTACGGGAGCATTCATTGGCACAACGCGATGCTGAGGCTTCTTGCCTTTGGTATCTGTCAAAAGAAACCAGTTAGGCCTCACCTCCACATCTCGCCCGTTCGCGCGGCGAAAAATTGGGAAGTTGCTGAAGTTGTTGTTTTCTAGCCTCAACTGCAACAGCTCCGTTCTCTTCCGCATGCCTGTTCCCAATGAGACTTCTATGGGAGCCCGCAAGAACTCAAGATCATCGACTAATACGGCCATGAGCCTCGTTCGTTCAGCAGCCATCAGATAACGCTCTCGCTTCGATTCCGGCTCCTGCTCGAATCTGGTGCATGGGTTAAAGTCGGCCATCTCATCCACGGCTGCCCGCGAAAAGATGGCTGACAGTAGATAAATGTAGCGATTAACTGTTCCGCCCTTGCGGAAAGTTTTTCGCTTCGACTTCTTGTCCCGCAGCGAAGCTTGAAAACGCTCGACATCGCGTCTGGTGATCTCGCGGAGGAATCGATTGCCAAAGTATGCCTTCAGCTTTTTGACTCGACTCTCCGCATCTCTAACACGCGACGCTTTCTTTTCCTTCAACCAAGGCAGGTAGTAGTCATCGTAATAAGTGGTGAGTCCTACATCCTCGGTGTGATGGTAGCGTCGATTGTAGATAGCTTCCCTTTCGCTTACTTCCGCACGTTGGGCTTGCGCCTTGGTGTGTGCTCCAGCTATGGCATGATGGACTCGTCGTCCATTCAACATGTAAGCCATCCACCAGCGCGCGCGATCGTAATTCTCCTCGCCGGGTTTTATTTTCTTACCCCTCCAGCGCTTATAAACCATTTCTGGTTCTCTCCTTTCTTGTCGATAAGCGCTAGCGGTCGTCAAAGTGTCTTGATCTTAGTCTTTGACGACCGGCGTGTCACGCTATTTTTAGTCGACGCTTCTCACTTTGTGCACGGCGTCTGGCGGCTTCTTCTCTGGCCCAAGCGTCGACTTCGGCTCGATTGAATCGCAGAAGGTCGCCCATGTAGGCATGCGGCAGTGGATGTTCATTGGCGGACCGTTTTGCCCATCTAATTATTCCCGCGGTCGTCGGCTCATCATTTCCATTGACGAGCTGCCAATAACGCGCGAGTTGCGCTGCAGTCATCCAGTCGGGCGGGGATTCAGCCAAGTGTTTATCAGGACTCACTTCAGCAGTAAGCAACGCGATCACATCCAACGTGGCACGATCGTATAGC
>CBFHBI010000304.1:0-4685 GCA_965653755.1 uncultured Blastocatellia bacterium | reverse complement strand
AAGTCGCCTCGGCCTATGTGATTGGATTTTATCCGCCGCTGGGTAATCGTAAGGATGGCAAGTTTCACACGATTCGCATCGAAGGTCCGTCGGGCGTTACTTTGAGACAAAGCCGGACGGGATATCAATCAGTGAGCAGTAAGCAGTAAGCAGTGAGCAGTAGAAGGTGCAATTACTGCTCACTGCTTACTGCTCACCGCCCACTTCTCAATATTCGTCCTCGTCTTCGTCTTCGTCGTAATCTTCTTCTTCAACAATATCCAATTCGACGGGATCGAGGCCGACGATCTCCAACTGCACATTACATTCCTCGCACTCCACCGTCTCGCCTTTGTCTGCGTCGGTATCTACGTGGACGTCGGCTTCACATTCGGGACAGGTTCCGGTCGGCACTACTCAATACCTCCAATGAGAATCTCTTCAGCCACTGAATCTAGCGGATGCACGGCAGTTTTTGCAATAGAATTACTCGCGGCCAAACCATCCGCGCCAGTCTTTCAATGGAAATAGGAACCTTAAGAGACATTCCGTTTGTGCCAGAACCGGGAGCGGTAGCGACCGGATCAAGAAGCACGAATCGATCGCCTGCGGTCGTTAGTTAATTAGTGATGCCCTTGATCCCGTCGCTACCGCTCCGGGTTCTCACACCTAGTGACACGGCGAAGCCGGCGACCATGACGAATCCGATGAGCATTCCAACAAGGTCGCGTACCCCGAATTTACTTGCGCTTTGAAAGCCGCGCGGTGCTGTCGTTGGCTCGTCAGTTACGGTGAATGCGTCACCCTTGCCTCGTTGCTTGCGCAACATCCGTTGTACCTCTTCGGATGTGAGCGGTCGCGCGCCACGCCGGCCAAACACGGCAATCTGATTGCCGCTCTCATCGACGGCTCGATCGCGATCGAGAGCCTTCGATACCGCCAAAGCTTCGCCTTTAGTTTTGTAAGTCGCGATCAACTGCGGTTCAGGTCGCGGGCTGAAGCCGGCGTAGGTCGACATCGTTTCCGGCGAAGTCAATTGCAGGATGCGTAGCCCATTCTTCCCATCCGCCACGTAAGCGAACAGGCTCGCGTTCGTCATCGCGATCTTGACCTGACGCACATCGTTCAGCTCACCGCCCGCATTGAAGATTTGTTCGACACGCGGTTGCTCGGCGTTCTTCACATCTATGATTGCGATCCCGTCTTTGCCAGCGGCGACGTATGCGTAGGTCCGGGCGACATACACATCGCGTGCACCATGCAGCGGAAGCGTGGTGATAGCTGTGTCATCATCCGAGTACTTAATAATGACCTTTAGACCATCGTCATCGACCACGAACACATAACGAAACTGGACGGCAACCGCTCGTGGATGGTTCAGTGGAATACGTTGTGTGATTTTCGGATTGAGCGGATCGTCGATGCTCACCACAACCAGTTCGCGATCGGTTGTGATGTACGCGGTGGTCCCCGCAATCGTGATGTTGTTCGCGTCATTCAGTGCGCCATCGGGATTGAACGCGCCGTTTGGATATTTCGATTCATCGAGCTGCCGCTGCAAATAATTGTTCAGCGGATCGCCGTCGAGCAGCGTAGCGGCATTGATGACAATTAATCCTTCGTACTTGTCGACGACGTAGAGGTAGGCGTAAAGCGGATGGATTGGTTGTTCCTGATTCAGCAGCTTCTGCGGCGATAGAGTTCGCGCTTCTTCGGGCGATACCATGCGGCCGTCCGTAGTCATGCGCCAGCGCGCCGGATCGACTGCCAGTGTCGAAGGCGCCGCCACTGCGGTCGCATATTTCGTTTTCACCCAGAACTTCTGTCCAAATCTTGAAACCGGCGCTGTCGTGATGCGCTCCGAAAATCCCTTCTGATCGATCTGCGCCACGTCGTAAACGCGCAACCCTCCTTCACCGGCGGCCACGTAGGCATACTCGCCGCGAAGTTGCACGCCGAGCACTCGCGGATTTCCCTTGTGTTCGTAAGCTTCTTTCAATTCGCGCCCGCCGTTGACGAATTTTTGGTAGTTGCTCGGGTACGCAACTTTTTGCAGCGTACTTCCTCTGACTGCTTGCGGCTCCGAATGTTCCGTAGCGACGACTGCCTCGAGCGAATGATCAGCCGCGACGTAAACGTAGCGGCCCATGAAGTTGACAAAGTTCGTGCCTTGCAAAAGCAACTGGGCCATCCACGCGTTATTGTCGTTCTGCTTTGAGACGTGACAATCAGTGCACGTCTTGGTCTCAGTCGCGCGCACGGTGTGCGGCACGTGCGTGTTGAATGTCTGCCCGGAAAAACCTTCGGCGGAGACGGTCTGCTGCTGCGAATAAATCCATTCGCGATTTTGATTTTGCGAGCTGACCAGCACCGCGCTCGATGAACGCACCGGCGCAATCCGATTTCCCGTCACGGTTCCGTCGCGGCCAAGCATGAAGACGTCGTCGCGCAAAACCTGATAGTTGTAAGTCGTGAAGTTCCGCGAGTCGACGCCTTCGAAATGGCGATTGGGCATTTTGCGGTTTGCCTGCATCGACAAATGACAGCCGAAACAACTGGTCATCCACGCGGAGTGACACGAGAAACAGGTCATGTTCGCGTCGCGATGCGCGAGCATTTGATCGTCCGCCGGCACGTCGCCCCAGGTCGAGGCGTCGGTGCGCATCGTCTTCGCATAACGCGACTTAACGCTGTAGTCCTCGGCGTGCGGCGCGTTCGGATTAATCGTGTCGATGGTTTGCTTGACGCGCCACCAACGGCCGGGCACAACCATCGAGTTCTGAATGATGTCGCCGGCCTTTAACTGAATCTCATTTCCGTTCTCGTCTTTCTTGGTCGTGTCGCTGCGTATTCTTTGAAAGAGCAGAACGCGTCCGCCCTCGGGATCGCGAAAGCGAATCGTCGCCAGGTTTCGCTTCGAACCGTCGGTGAACTTTTCATCTTTGACGCTGGCCCCAGCGGCGAAGCCCGAAGTTATCAGGGTGGCGCGTTCGCGAATCGTGCCATGACAATCGATGCAGCCAATCTCGATCGCCGCACGCGGTTCGTTGTAGAGAATCCCGTTGCCGTGCGCGTCCTGCCGGAAATGACAATCGACGCAGTGCATTCCCTTTTCGAGATGAATGTCGTTGAGATGGACAGCTTTCTTGAATCGATCGGGATCGTCAGGCGAGACCACATTATTCTTCGCGTCGAGCAAATTCCCTTCGCGATCGCGTTTGAAGACTTGGCGAAAGAGCCAGCCGTGACCGTGAGAGTCTGCGAACTGTGTGCGTTTGAGTTGGGAATTGAATTCGGCAGTGCCAGTGCGGTTTAGAAAATCCGGGTCTGACCAGAGCCCGCGCAAGCTCGCCGCTTCGGGATTGCTGTTCAGCTTTCGTTGTTCCTCCGACTGAGACGGATCGTGTTGCTGCGCCGGATACATCTTGTCGCCGTCGCTTTCGTTGTCCCACCACATCTGCCCCAAATACGACGCGACCATGTTCTCACCCGGATGCATGTGGCAAATCATGCATTGCGAAGTGGGGATGCGGCTCGTCAGTTGATGTTTGATCGGATGGCCCGATTCATCTTTCGGAATACTCGCGTCGGCTGATTGCGATCGCCCGAGATTTCCGGACGGGCTATAAAATGCGGAATGCCGCGCGTCGCGATCGTTTGCGTAAATCACGTGACACGCCGCGCAGCCCGACGAACGATAGTCGCCCGCGTGATCGTTCGTGCCGAGAAAGTTCAGCGTCGGATCAAGCAACCTCGTCTTCTGCAATCCGAGATAGACCGGATCGGTCCGCTGCGCCGTGCCGAGCCCGCGCGCGCTCAAACCTTTGTCGGGTTTGCCCGCGTCTTCGTCTTTGTCCGGCAGACCAGTTTCCAAACGCCTCTTTCCGCCACGCTCGAAGACGCGCAGGATGTTTCCCGGCTGTGAAATCTCCCAACGCGGCAGCGGATCGAGAAACGAAAGGACTCCCTTCAATCTCTTCTGATCGTTTGTGGGCTGCGGAACTTGAATCAGCGTCTGCGGTGCGCCGCTCGCGCTGTAACTCTCGCCGAAACTCGCATCCTTGATAGGATAGCCGCCGTTGTTGTAAAGCGCCGCGCCCCAGAGCATGGCGCCGTGCCGCATCATGCTCTTGCCAACCGTGGCCGTCTCGCTGCTGTGACAGTCCGAGCTGCCGCAGGTGTTCTTCGCAACGCGCAAGTCCCCCGGATTGATGAAGCGCACGAACTCGAGGCTCTCGCGCTCGATCAAAGGACCTGAGCGTTGCGGCACATGAAACTTTCCGTCGCGCAGCCACTCGTGCGGAAAACGCGGCTGCACGTGGGCTTCGTCCTTCGTCGTCGCAACCGGATTACCGCCGTGACACGCTGTGCAGGTGAGCCCCAGACCATCTTTGCCGTTCTCTAATTTGTCCAGCGCTCCGGCGACTGTCGGGCCGTACCGATGCATCGGCTCGATTTGCGCGTGGCACTTGAGACAACCTTCCAGCGGCGCCAGAGCAGTAGTCGATTGTTGTGCACGTGTCGAGGACAGGACGATTGCCAAACTGGCGCCGAGGCACAGCGAAAGTGTCAGAAGCCCGCGCGTAAGCAAGGGCTCGATTCGCGAGTGCCGCCCTCCCGCACGGTAGGGCTTGTGGCACTCTGTACCTCAGTGCCTTTGTGGCTGATTAAAAGGATCCAAAAAAAAACTACGCCTGCGCGCACAG
>CBFHBI010000303.1:0-4700 GCA_965653755.1 uncultured Blastocatellia bacterium | reverse complement strand
GCCGCTGCGTAAGGCGCGACTAGCGGTTCAGTCTCGACTGCATGAATGCTGGAGACGTTGACGATCGCACCACCGGGTTTCATGTGCAGGAACGCTTGCTTGGTGAAATAAAATGCGCCGAGTAAATCGACGCGCAAGACTCCGATCCAGTCGTCCGTGCTCAAATCCTCGATCGGTTTGAAGACCATCAGCCCGGCGTTGTTTACCAGGACATCGAACCGGCCAAATTTTTCCAGCGTCTGCGCGACTGAATTTGCCACCTGCGGTTCCTCGGCGACGTTGCACCCGACGGCCAACGCATCCGGCGCGCCCGCTTTCCGCACTTCATCGACTGCCGCTGCGGCTTTGCTCTGATCAAGATCGGCGATCACCACGCGTGCGCCCTCGCTCGCAAATCGTTTCGCGGCCGCCAGTCCAATTCCGCTCGCTGCTCCTGTGACCAGGGCCACTCGATCCGTAAATCTCATTTCGACTCTCCGTCCGCGTTTGCCGGAGCAGAGGGAGTTTTCTTTTCCTGTTTCGCTTCCGCGCGATTCTCTACGGCCCATTCACTCTGACTCGCTTGCGGCATGACCACCGGAACGCGCAGGCAGACACTCTGCGTCGGCAACACTTCGCGCCAATCTTCGATCAACTGTTTGTACGATTCGCCGACCGGACGAATCTTTCGATCGAGATCGTAAAGCCCGACCGGCCACGAACGATTGTTCTTCTCGCGCAGGGCCGTGTCCCAGTCCATTTGATCCGTCAGCGAGTACCAGGTGAAGCCGACGATCGGAATGCCGTCATTCCGAACCCGCAGGACGTTGGACCATTCTTTCCACAACCAGTTCACTGCTTCATCACCCGCCGGGCCCTGATTAAAATTCGTTTCGGTGTGCATCACCGGCAGACGGTAACGCTCATAGTACTGATACGTCAGTTCGTAATATCCGAACACCTCGCCGGCCGGCCGCGTCGTGCCGTCTTTCGCCACGCGGTGCTCGTTGGTAATGTAGTAATCGTTGCCCATGATGCTGTGGTGTTTCAGGTTGTTATCGAGGAAGAAGTGATACTCATCGCGAGTCATGCCGTTATCCATGATGTATTCGTACATTTCTGAATCGACCCGCCGGCCGTAATTAAAATCGAGCGACAGAAACCGCTCGGCATTCATGATCTCGGCCGGCTTAATCGCTGCGGGATTGTCGGCGTGGTGATATTCGGTTGATTCGCTTTGAATAAAGATCGCATCAGGCCGGACCTTGAGAATTGCTTCCATCGCCAGGACGTTTGCCTTGACAATGTATTTCAAGGCCGTAACGAAATCTTTATCGCTCCTCAGTTGCTCGTTCCACCAACCGAACCGCGCCGAGAACAACGCGCAGATGTACATCTCGTTGATCGGCGTGTAGAGCTGCACCCACGGATAACGCTTCGCAAACGCGTGTGCGTACTTGGCGAAGAGATCGGGAAAGTCCGGGTTCTGAAAATTGCCAATCCAATCAGGCACGCCGAAGTGACAGAGGTCGGCGATAGGCACAATGTTACGTTTGTGCAGGTCGCGATAGACCAGATCGCTGAACGACCAATCGAATTTGTGCGGGCCGAGATAAACCTTGTAGAGCGGCACGCCATAACGCAGAAAGCTGATGCCCATCTCTTCAACCAACTCAAAATCTTCCTGCCATCGCCGGTAATGACCACACGAGTCCAATTCATCAATCTGCGTCTTTCCGTTATTAATTGTCGGCGAAGAGTTCTCGATGCCGGTAGCAAACATGAAGGAAGTCGAAACTTTGGCCATAGCAGAACTTTCGCCCGCATTTGCGGATTAAGCGTGGCGATTTAGTTGAGTGAGTGTTACGAAGCTTAGATTGTGCAAAGTGCGGGAAGCGTTAAGATTGCGTAGAGATTCTGCGCTTAGAATTGACTTTCTCATCGGCCCGTTCTACTCTTCGCGCACCCGTTCAGTTAATGTTTTGCAGGCGCGCTTTGACGTGCGAAAAGGTTGTCCCGACGCACCTTTGCGCTGATTCGAGTTGCGAGTTTCGTTAGTTGAAGCGAAGTGCCCGACCCAGTGCAGTAGTTCCCCAAGCCGCGAAGACTTCTAGATTTCGTTCAAGCGTCGATCAAGAGGAAGCTCACCGAATGCCCCGTTGCCCACACCCGACAGCAGATGTCGTTAAGGACACGTCCAGTCGTGTGCGGGCAACTCATGTTCAGAACTCAGAGGTTAGAGCTCAGAGGTCAGTCCAATCTCAAGTCAGTACCACCGGCGATACTGGGTGGGTAATCAATGGCGCTCCAGCTGCTGCATACTGCCTACCGCCTACGGCTTACTGCTCTCGCGGCTTCATCCGCCTGAAACCCCTCTTCGCGCTCAGCACTTTGCTCTTAGCCCTTTGCGCTCTGCCGATAGTGCTCGCCTCGCCCCACTTCGCCGAAGTCCGCAAAGCACCGTTGTCGATTAGCTCTTATCGCGCATTGTTTGCGCACAGAAGTGCCCGCGCGATGAATCCGGCACCGGTGGCGTGTAGTAGTGCCGGTGACTACCGCTCACATCAAACGGGTAATTGGAATGATGTGAATTCGTGGGAACGCTGCGACGGAACAAATTGGATAACGCCCGCACCGGCCACGCCAACCAGCACAGACGGCGCAATTGAGATTCAGAGCGGTCACACAATCACGATCACCGCAACGGTCACTTACGATCAAGTGACGGTCGATAGCGGCGGTCAAGTCACTGTCGCATCAGGAGTAACTCATACGCTTGCCAATGGCGCAGGGACTGATTTAATCGTGAACGGCACTTGGCTCAACTCAGGCGGCACTTGGACCGTAACCGGTGCGACTTGGTCTGTCGGTGCTGGCGGCACCTACATTCACAACACGACTGCTTCAATCGCGACGCCGCTGGGGGTAGCAACTTTAAACTCAGCGAGCAACTTCATCTATCGGGGCAGTTCTACGCTGATCCCTGCCATCTCGGTGAGTGGACGAACTTATGGAAACCTCAGCTTCGACAGCACCTCGGGCAGCTGGTCAACTGGCAATCTAACCGCAGCCAGCGCACTCGTAATTAACGGGAATCTCTCGGTTGGAAGTAACGTCACCTGCAATCTTGGCGTAACCGGCACGCCCGGCCATGCGATCAAAGGGAACATTTCAGCAGTTTTCGGCGCGACGCTCAACTTCAACCCAGCTAGCGCAGGCACAATCAACCTAAACGGCGCGAGCGCTCAAACGATTGGCGGTTCCGGGTCAATAACTACTACTTCAAATCAAACTTTCGTTGTCGGTAATACAAGCGGAGTGACCCTCAATAACACTCTCGCCTTTAACGGCCCGACCACGATTAGCGCGGGCGCGACTCTTTCTGTTGGCACAACCGGTTCTCTAAGCTTAGGGCCGACCTTTGGCGCCATTAACGACAGCGGAACACTCGCGGTAAGTGGAAGTTTATTGTGCAGTGACCTGATCGTTGGCGGTACTGGAGCATTCACGCTGAACTCAAATGGCACGCTTGGCATTGGTGATCCAAATGGCATCACAGCCGGCACAACCGCCTCTGGCAATATTCAAGTCACCGGCACGCGTACATTCGATACCGGCGCCAACTACACCTATAACGGCAGTTCAGCGCAGGTCACGGGCAATGGATTCCCGTCCACAGTAAGCGGGCTAACCATTAATAATAGTAACGGCGTCTCGCTGAGTTCAGGTGTTACAACTAACGGCACACTAACGCTGACCAGCGGAACGTTTACGGTTGGATCAAACACGCTGACCTTGAACGGTCCGGCGATCGCGGGGACGCCTACGAACCTTTCGACAACTTCGTTGTCGAGCCTGTCGTTCGGCGGCTCGTCAAGCGGCATCAGCGTGCCCAGCAGCGTCAGCGCGCTGAACAACTTGACTCTGAGCAACACGAACGGAGTAAGTCTAAACGGTGACCTGGCGCTCAAAGGCAGCTGGAGCGACAGTAATCACGCATTCACCGATAGCACGCACACGATCACTTTCAACAGCAGCACTGGCGGTACGCAGACAATCTCGGGCACGAACACTTTCAAGAATTTGACGATCAGTCCGACCGGCGGCGGCAGCGTTACGGCTTCCGGCAGCACATTGACGGTAAATGGATTGCTGCACGTTACGAGCGGCACATTCACCAGCGCCACTCAATACGCGGATGTCACAATCGATTCAGGCGCGACGCTCGCACTATCTGGCGACATCAGCGTCAGCGGCGACTGGACTAATAACGGCACGTTCACACCGAATGGATTCACCGTTACATTCAATGGCTCCGGTGCGCAAACAGTCACGACCGGAGGCAGCGGCGCTGGGAAATTGTTTGCAGGATTCACTGTGAACAACAGCGGCAGCGGCGTAACGCTCGCGGGAGACTTGAGCGACACCGCGCTAACGGTTTCCGCAGGCACGCTCGACCTCGCGGGTAAGAACGTCACAAGCGGCGCAGTTACGGTTTCGTCAGGAGCGACGCTGAAAGATCTCGGCACGGCGTGAACGATCACTCTTTCGGGGAATGTCAGCAACAGCGGCACCATCAACATTAATTCCGGCGGCACGCCGTGCAGCGACCCGATCAGCATCGCGATTCAGTCATCATCTAATGGAACGCAACGCACTTGGTCAGGCAGCGGCACGTTCACGCTCACTGATGTCTCGGTAAAAGATCAGACGACGCAACT
>CBFHBI010000302.1:0-4709 GCA_965653755.1 uncultured Blastocatellia bacterium | reverse complement strand
TAAGCCAATTCGTCAAGCAGCGATTCAATCGCGAATGATGACTGCGGATGGCCCGGAGCGCGCATCGCGATGGACGAATCTTCATTCGTGTGCACGGAATAAACCTCGCGATAGCTTTCGCCGACCTTGTACACCGCGTACGGTTGCCCGGCTTGCGAACCCTGGCCCACGCCGCCAATCATGTACTGCGTCGCGTTCATGGCGACCAGCGTTCCATCTTTCTTGACGCCCGCTTTGAATTTCGTCCAGGAAGCCGAGCGATTGCCGGCCATCAGAAATTCATCGGTGCGCGTCATCATCAGCTTCACCGGCGTTTTCGTGGCCTTCGATAATCGGCAAGCCATCATGCCTTCAATGCCGATGCCGAATTTCGATCCGAAGCCGCCGCCCATGTGTTGCACGGTGGCAGTGACGGCGCTTTCTGGAAGTTTCAATTCGTCGGCGGCGTCTTTGGGAATGGTAAAGGTGCCCTGTGTCGTCGCATAAATTGTGGCCGTGTCTCCGCCGGAATAATCGACAACCATGCCATGCGTCTCGAGACATGAGTGATGCAGACGCGGCGTGCGATATTCAGCTTCGACCACGGCGTCGCAGGTAGCCATCGCCGCAACGACTTTCTGCGCATCGCCACGCGTATTTCTTTGCGCTACGTTGGGCTCGCTGCCGCGTCCCTCGCCGGGCAACACTTGCGGCGCACCAGGCTTCATGGCTGCCTCAGCAGTTACCACGTGCGGGAGTTTTTCGTATTCGATAACGATCGCGCGCGCGGCGTCCTGGGCCAATTCCGGCGTCGTCGCGGCGACCGCGGCCACGGGCGCGCCCGCATAACGATATTCCCTGTTCGTCGCCTGAATCACCGCCTTAACGCCCGGCATCTTCTCGGCGACACTAGAATCAAACTTCGTGACCTTCGCGTGCGCGTACGGGCAGCGGACCAGGCGTCCGTACAACATGTTCGGCAGACGCACGTCGTAGGTGTACTGGGCCTTGCCTGAAACTTTTAGTGGTCCATCGACGCGCGTGTAGCGCTTATTCAGAATCGCGTGTTTGTCGTTTGCGCCCCAGACCGGGCCGGCGACATCGTCAACCTCGATCTCGACCATCTGTTCGATGCCGTTGATGACGCGCGGCACGCGCACCTTTTTCTTGGGAACGGGCGTGGGACTCGGTTGTGGTTGCTGTGGCATTTGATGCTCCGTCTCTTTCGTGTCAGAAGCCCGACCGTTAGGGAGGGCAACCAACATTTATCGCGGCGTTCAATTTCAAAGGGGCCCTCCCTAACGGTCGGGCTTCTGACACTCTAGGTCCTCACACCGGCTTTTGCGGCGGCGAGCGCGGCTTCGAAAACTCGCGGGTAAGTTCCGCAGCGACAGAAGTTTCCCTTGCACGCTTCGCGGACTTCGGCGAGTGTCGGGTTCGGATGCTTTTGCAAGTAAGCCGAGATGGTCGTGACAAATCCCGGGGTGCAGAAGCCGCACATCATGCCATCGTGCTCCACGAACGCGCTTTGTACCGCATTCATTTTTTCCGGCGTACCATAGCCTTCGACTGTGGTAATTTTCTTTCCCACCGCATCAACCGCGAGCACCAGACACGAATAGACGTTCTTGCCGTCCATGATCACCGTGCACGCGCCGCAGGTGCCCATGTCGCAGACGAGCTTTGGTCCGGTGATCGGCGGGTCCGCATGATTGCGTAAAGCATTCAGCAGGGTAGTGCGGGGCTCAACCGTTATCTTTTGGTTCGCGCCGTTGACGTCGAGCACAACAACGGTCGTCCCAGCCGTAGCCTCGGGCGCTCCGTTTGCTTCGGTGGCGACAATTTTCTTTTCCGAACCAATCAAATGATCGGCGAGTGCGGCTCCGGCGCCGGCCACGCCAACACCGGTGAGAAACTTCCGCCGGCTCGGGTCGTGACGCTGCTTCTTTTTTCGCTCGTGGTCGTCTGACATTCGCTCCTCCTTGGGACGAAACAAAGCGACAATCAATGTTCAGTGAGCGCGCGTATGTTAATTTGAAATGATTCGCGCGGCAAGCGCCACGGCGTTGCGGTAGCTCGACTGTTGGGAGCGCGTGAACCTGCCGCGTCACGCGCTCCCTACAGTCGGGCTACTGCCGCGCCTCGCGTAAACGCGCCAACGCGTACATCATCCACGCTTCAGACCAGCGCATGTAGGGAATCTTCACCTTCAGGAATCGCCGCCGCTGATAATAGAACAAGCCACGCTCGTCGCGAAGATTCTCGATTGCCCAGTGGGCGACTTTGTCGGCGAGCAAAATGGTGTTAGGAAGCCGGCCGCGCAGCTCGACCAGCGCGATAATGGCCGAGGCCGCAGCATGAATGTCCGCGGGATAAAGCCGATCAGGGTAGTACTTGGGCCAACCGTTAATGAGAAAAAATCGCTCGGTCCAGAATTCATAACCGCGGCGCAGACAGTTGTCGAATTCATCACTTGATCCAGTCGCTGTCGCTCCCGATTCTGACACGGATGAGAGCGCATCGTTTATGCGCGACAGGCTGGTCAAAATGTAAGCCGTGTGAAAATTGTCAGACCATGATTGACGTGAATCTGCGCCGTAAGCCCACGAGCCGTCCCGCTGTTGTCTGCGCACAACGTAAAGAGCGACGCGGTGGGCCCATTCGCTGAGGCTTTGTTCCGCGAGCAGTTTCCCGACCGTTGCCAAAACCTCGCCGGCCAGCAGACTCGCGTTGAAAACACGCGTTCGATCCAGCGGCGAATAGCTGAAACAAACTTCATCGCTGGTTTCTTCGGCTCGATTGAGATCGTTCAGAATAAAATCGCAGATGGTCCGCGCAAAAGGCAGGTACTCGTCACGCGAAAGAACTTCCGCCGCTTCGCACAGTGCGCGCGCCGCAAAAGCCGTCGGCACGATCGTCGGCGTGCCGCGTGGCGCGAAGAACGATCGAGATTGCCAATCGAAGTTGTAGCCCCAGCACGCCCCCTTGAAACCTTTCAAGCCCATCCAGATGAGATCGTCGAGCAGTTCGCGCGCTTCGATTTCGTTTTCTTTCGTCGGATGGCGGCGGAAATCAGCGAGCGCGGCCAAGGCAAACAGCGCAATCGCTTTGGCGTTGCGTTCGCGCGGAACGCCGACGAGCGAGCGAAGATCGATTGGAGACCTTTTGTGGAGTTGTATCCAGGCTAAACGCGCGGTGCGGGAGTGTTTGAGCGGAGTTGCTTGAAACAATCGGCTATTCAAGCCGTCGTAAAGATCGTAACCGGCGTAGCCGTGGGCGCGACAATATTTCCAGAGATCGCGATGCGCTGTGATCAGATCGACGGCCATCTATTTGGAGTGCGCCGGCTTGACGGCGCTTTGTAATGTGTCAGAACCGGGAGCGGTTGCGACCGGATCATGTGAAAACAAACAAGCCACTTGATCCCGTCGCTACCGCTCCGGGTTCTGACACGCTGTCATCCAAAGCGGCGTCAAGCCGCCGCACTCCAAATTATGCGCTTACTGAAGTCTCGATCCTTCTCGGCGTCTCGATAAAACTCTCACGCCATAATTCGAACGAGAGCAACGTCCAGAGCAACTTGCGATGGTTCGCGACGCCTCGCTCGTGCTCATCTTGCAACTTGGCCACGTAATTCGGATCGAACAATCCTGTGCGACGCAGTCTGTCAGGCGACAGCAGATCATGGGCCAACGGGCGCAACTCGCTCTTGAGCCATTTCGCGAACGGAACGCCGAAACCTTTCTTGCCGCGACGCCAGACAAACGGCGGCACCAATCCTTTCGCCGCCTTCTTCAGAATATATTTCGACGTATAGCCGTGCAGCTTATACCGGGGCGGCAACGAAGCGGCGAATTCGGCGACGCGCGGATCGAGATAGGGCGCGCGGACTTCCAAACTCACGGCCATGCTCGCGCGATCGACTTTCGTCAAAATGTCTTCAGCCAGATAGAACTGGGTGTCGAGGCTTTGCATGCACTCGATAATGTTCTTTGAATCGCACTCCGCAAACAGCCGGCGTGCATCGCGATAAATGTCGGGTTCGCTGGCGCGCTTCGCGTCGTCGGTCAACAACTGTTCGGTGTCGGCCGGAGTAAAAGATCCGAACCAGACATGGTGCCGCGCGACTTCGTCGTAGTGCGAGGCGGTGATGAAACGCCGCGCGCGATAATCAAACGAAAGGTTTTTGGTTTTCACCGGCAACAGATTCACCATTGGTTCGACTAATCCGCGGCGGAAAAATTTTGGGACGCTGAGATAAGCGCGAGCCATGTGATGAGCGAAATACATCGGATAGCCAGCGAAGATCTCGTCGCCACCGTCGCCGCCTAACGCGACCGTCACGTGCTTGCGCGTAAAGCGCGACAGCAGGTAAGTCGGCACCAGCGAAGGATCGCTGATCGGTTCGTCCATCCACGCGCCGATTTCGCCGACCAGGTTTGCTGCCAGACTCGCGCTGAATCTTTCTTCGTGATGATCTGTGCCGAGAAATTTCGCCACCGCGCGCGCGTACTGTGATTCGTCGAAAGACGCTTCAGCGAATCCGATGGAAAATGTCTTGACCGTTTCAGGCGAAGCCCGAACCGCGAGCGCCGTGACCAAAGAAGAATCAATGCCGCCGGAAAGCAAAACGCCGAGCGGCACGTCCGAGACCAGGCGCATCTTCACCGACTCTGCCAGCAAATCGCGCAGTTGCTCGGTGGCTTCATTGACGTTCGGGACAGGCCGTC
>CBFHBI010000301.1:0-4716 GCA_965653755.1 uncultured Blastocatellia bacterium | reverse complement strand
TACGAGGCCGATCGCCAGCACCAGACCAAAGAGCGAGAGCGTGTTGATTGAAAAGCCGAGGACTGGGAAGGCAATGAAAGTTCCCACCAGCGACACCGGAATCGTCAGAATTGGGATAATCGTCGCCTTGATGTTTTGCAGAAAGATGAATACTACGGCAACTACGAGAATCAGTGCCTCAACAAAAGTTTTCAGAATCTCGTGAATCGAGGCTTCGACCGCTGGGGTCGTGTCGTACACGACTTTGTAATCCATGTCCGGTGGAAACAGCGACTTCGCGTGTTCCATCGTTTCATAAATCGCTTCGGCAGCCTTCAACTGGTTAGCGCCTGGCAAAAGATAAACCGCCATCGCGCCGCCGGCTTTGCCGTTCAATCGACCGAACGAGTTGTAATCCTGCGACCCGAGTTCGACGTGGCCGATGTCCTTAATCCGCACCACCGCGCCAGTCGCCGTTTGGCGCACGATCACATTTTCGAATTCTTCGGGAGTCACCAGACGTCCGGGAGCGCTGACTGTCTCGGTCATCTCCTGATCTTTTGGCGTGGGCGCGCCGCCGACCCAGCAGGTCGGCGACGCGGCCCGCCGGCGCCTGAATGTTCTGCTCTTTGATCGCGCTGATCACGTCGGCGGGCACCAGGCCCAGCTTGGCCATCATGTCCGGCTTGAACCAGACGCGCATGCCATAGTCGGTGCCGCCGAAAAGATCGACTTGGGCGATACCCGGAATGCGCAGCAGTTGATCGCGGAGATTGATGCCACAGTAATTGATGAGAAAATTTCCGTCGTATGAATCCTTCGGCGAATAAAGCGAGACCACCATGAGGATGCTCGGGCTCTGCTTCTTCACTGTGACGCCCTGTTGCGTGACTTCGGCCGGCAAGCGCGCTGCCGCCGAAGCCTGGCGATTCTGTGTGAGTACGTTCGCCGTGTCTTGATCGGTGCCGACCTGGAAATTGACGTCGAGCAACATGCGGCCGTCGCTGGTGTTCGACGACTTCATGTAAATCATGTTATCGACGCCGTTGACTTCCTGTTCGATCGGAACCGCCACCGATTGTTCGACAGCTTCAGCCGAGGCGCCGGGATAGGTTCCCTGCACGCGGATGTTGGGCGGCGCGAGAAAGGGATATTGCTCGACCGACAGGCCGCGAATGACCACGACGCCGCCCATGAGCGTAAGGATCGAGATGACGATCGCGACGATCGGCCGATTGATGAAGAAGTTTGCCATATTTGGAGTGCGGCGGCTTGACGCCGCTTTTTAATCCGCTTTGCGGTCCCGCCCGGAAGTTAAGTCCCTTCCTTCTTCGACGCCGTATCGCTCGCCACCGTAGAACTCGACGGCCGCACCTCACTTCCCGGCCGCGCCTTCTGCATACCTTCAACAATCACGCGCTCTCCCGCTTTCAATCCATCGAGCACGATGAAATAGTTTTCCGCTTTGTCGCCGAGTCTCAGCGTGCGCACCTGCACCTTGTTTTGGGCGTCAACCACCATTACGGTCTTCGCGCCCTGCAATTCCTGAATGGCTTTTTGTGGAACCAGGACGGCGTTCTCTTCCTGCGAAACCGGCACGCGCACTCGCGCAAACTGTCCCGGCCGGAGGAAGCTGCCGGGATTCGGAAAACTCGCCTGAACCTTCAGCGTGCCGGTGGTTGGATCGACGGTGCGATCGAGGACTTTGAAAGTTCCGGGACTTGGATGAATGCTGTCGTCTGACAGAATTAATTCAAATCGGACCGCGCCGGCTCGGCTGCCTGGTCTATCGCGATTGGCGAGCTTCAGGTATTCGACTTCACTCAAGTTGAAATCGACTAAGACTGGATTCGCGGCCGAAACGGTTGCGAGCAAAGTCGCTTCGCCACGGCCGACCAAGTTTCCTTCATCGACTTGTTTCAAGCCGATGATGCCGCTGATCGGTGAATAAATGTCGCAGTAACTCAAATCAAGTTCCGCTTGCGTCACGTGCGCCTTTGCTGCCTGGACTTCGGCCTTGGCGCGTTCGATTGTGTACTTGACCGACGCTTCAAGGTTCGTGAGGTTTGCGACCTTCGCGTCAACATTTGCTTTGGCAGACGTGTCGGCGGCGACTGCGGCATCGCGTTCAAGCTCAGTCACGGCTTTCTCTATTGCCAGCGGCTCGACGCGGGCCAAATCCTGCTGGGTCTTGCTGTAGGTCGCGCGCGCATCGGCGAGTTGTGCTTGCGCCTGGATTACGTCAGTGCGCTGCTCGGCCTGCGCCTCATCCGATATGGCCTTCGCCAGCGCTGCTTTGGCTGATTGCAGACTCGCTTCGTAGGCCCTCTTGTCGATCGTGAATAGCAGCTGCCCTTTGCCGACAGGACTTCCCTCTTTGAAATAGATCTTTTGCAGGATGCCTTCGACGCGCGCGCGCAACTCAACGGTTTCATCGGCTTTGGTCTGACCGACGTACTCGCTGTAAATCGGCACCGTGCGTTGATCGATTTGTTCTACGACGACCGTCGGCGGCGGGATACTCGCGGTCGCTTTGCCGGCGTCTTTGCTTTTGCTACAGGCGAATCCGATCAGAGACAGACTGAGCAGCAGGATCGCTCGGAGCCACAAGCTACGCTTCAGGCGACGATTCATGGCGAAACTCCTTTTCTCGCGTCGGGTATAAGCAGATATGACTGACGAAATCGGCATCCCAAACCACACAGAGAGCGCAGGATACGCCGCGATTCTAGAGACCGCCTCAGGGGCCTTCTACTGGCAAAATTGACAGTGCTGGATGGATCGAAACGGCCGTACGATGCGCGCGTTTCTCAGGCTTCAGGCTGGTCTATGCTCAAAGAACTTCTCGCCGCCTTCGCCATCGTGGCAGTTTGTCTATTGCTGCACGTGGCCAGCATCGTGCTGCTTGCCGACTGGATGTTGGATCGACGAGAAAAGAGCAAGCAGGAAATGGGGACGTTCGGTTACATGGTGCTGTTGCTGGTTGCGTTTTCGGCAATCATCATGCTGCACATGTTCGAAATTGCCATCTGGGCCGGCTTTTATTTTAGCAACTCGCTCTTCCAGGATTTCGAAACTTCGCTCTACTTTTCCACCACCAGCTATACGACCATCGGATTCGGTGACGTCGTGCTACCGCGCGCGTGGCGCATGCTGGGTGGGATTGAAGGTGTGACCGGCGTGCTGCTGTGCGGATTATCGACTGCCTTCGTCTTCGCCATCGTGAACGCGATGTTTCAAATGCGAGTACAGCGGCGAACCAATTCCCGTTGACGAACGCACTAACGTCTATCGTTCGAGTGTAAACACTGTAAGAAGTGACAGTTTGATCCGACCGGCGACGCGATTAGAGTCAACGAAAAGAAGTCTTCGTGTGCATGCCTAGGACTTACGAAAAAGGAGTCGCGATCATGATGAGAAAGCATTCCGCGTTTGCTGTCTTTACTATTTGCGCACTGCTGATTCTCAGCAGCGTGGCCCTCGCTCAAGACGCGCCGGCTTTTTTGGTGGCGCACGCCAACGGCGAAGGCAAGATCAAATTGGGCAGAGAGGAATTCAAACTTAACGCGGTGGTGGTGAAGGCCTTTCAGGATGGCAAGATCGAAATTAATTTAGTCACCGACATCACCGTCTTTATCAGCGGCACCTGGTCGCGCGCAAACGAGAGCGACAAAACAATCGACGTCAAAATCACCGGCAACTCGATGTCCGGAAATCTCGACGGCGGCGGCAAACTATTCCTCACTGAAGATCGCAAGTCGATCGCCGGACTGAAACTTCAGGTCGTAAACAAGATCACAAAAAAGACGGTCTCCGCGGACTTCACCGCTAAATGAGTTGTTCAGAAACTGGCCGCGCGGTAAGCGCTGTCAGGAAACTCGTGCGATAAGCTCTCGCTTTTGGAGTGCGGCGGCTTGACGCCGCTTTTTCCTTTCGCCCGCTCTGGCATGACATTAAAAAGCGCCGTCAAGCCGGCGCACTCCAAAATAGATCATAAAAAAGGATGGGCCGAGTCAGCCCCCGTGTGCTCTCGGCCCACCGGAAGGGGTGTTTGATTGCGCTCTCTTGTCGCCAAAGATCGCGCTTGGCCCCTCCCTTCCTTGGTGCGCGCCGCCGCCGCCGGCTCGCACGTTTTTGCCGGCGCTCGCCGCCGGAATTAATTACGCCGCATTACTCCCATCACTTTGTGCGGGTAGGTTCCAAAATTTTCCAACTCGAGTTGATACTTGCCGGTCTTCCTGTCCTTCTTCATGTCAACTGCGCACGCGGCGATGAAGGTTCCGCTTCCCTTCCCTTTTTCATCGACGATGATTTCGATCACGCCGAATGGATAATCGGAGAGACGATAGCCGCCGCGCACTTCGGCGAACGTCTGCCAGCGCTCGAAGGCAGCAACGATGCGGGTCTTGCCATCCGGGAGCTGAAACCTACGGACGATCAGCAGCTTCCGTCCGACGCTGCCGTGCGCCGACATGAATCCAAGATCCAAATCATCGATCTTTCTCAGCAGATCGTCCTGGCTACCTTCGACCAACATCGTCAGATAACCCATCGCCAGTTCGTCCGAGGTATAGTCCTTGATGCTCAGGTTGAAACTGGTAGAAACCGTACGGCCGTTCATGTTCAAGAGCGTGCCGGTGTAAATCTCTTTGAAATCGGACTTCTTCTTGTCCTGGCCTACCACCGTGCAGGTCAGCGATGCGATTAGGATTGGAAAAAGGGCAACAAGAATTTTTC
>CBFHBI010000300.1:0-4728 GCA_965653755.1 uncultured Blastocatellia bacterium | reverse complement strand
CAGGGCAATAAATACCGCCTGAATGGCGTCGGCTTCCGGGTCGCGTGTACGGTTAAGTGATTCATCTTTATTGATCAAACATTCGCCCATGCACCGGGAGTCGCGGAGGGACGAATGAAAATAGCCCAGCGATTCATCGCTGGGAAAGCCGCGGTTTGCAACATGGTTGAAAATGAACGTATTGTTCCCAGCCCTGAAGGGCTGGGCTATTATCATTGTCCCTAGCGGGACAAGTAGGACCGTTCATTCGTGAGGCGGCAGTTCGATAGCTGCCGACTTTCTTCCTTTCCCGCGCGCCTGGCTAAGGGTATGGACCAGGACAGAACAGATAATAATCACGCCGCCGGCGATGGCCCACCTTGAAGGCCTCTCGCCAATAAAAAGAAAAACCCACAGCGGATTCAGCACGGGTTCGACATATCCGATGATGCTAGCGTCGAGCGATCTTACTCCGCGGGCCATCGCGGAAGTGAACAGCAGGTATGCGAGACCAAGCTGCACGATGCCGAGATACGCGATGCAGCCGAAATCAACCGGTGTGATGCCGCGGCGCACAGCGCCGACGAAAGCCGGCGCACAGACCAAAACCGAAATCAGGTTGCCGTAGATCGTGGACGAAGCGCGGTTCACGTTGCGTGCCTTGGAGTGACGCAAAAGTAGAAAGAACAGCGCGAAGCAGAGTCCCGAGGCCAGCGCCAAAACGTTGCCGCTAACATCTTCCGGTCGCAGCTTACCCACAAAGAAAAGCGACATGCCCAGGACACAGGCGGCTACCGTGGAGAGATCGCGCCAGCGAAACTTCTCTTGGTAGAAAATCGGTTCAAGAATCAAAACGTAAACCGGCGCCGTGTACTGCAGAAAAATCGCATTCGCTGCGGTGGTTAACTTGGTCGCCGCCACGAAGAGTATCAACAGCGCAGCGTAAAGGATCGAGGTCAGCGCGCTGATTGCGTTAATGCCGAAGCCTTCGCCGCGGGTGAAGATAGCGATCGTAATCGCCGCCAGCAACGAGCGGCCAAAAGATAGTTCAAATGCCGAAAGATGTGTGGCCTTGATGAAGAGGCCGCCGGTGCTCCAGAGAATTGCAGCGCCGAGGACGAGCAGGAGCGGTGAGTATCCCGCAGGCTTTTTCACTTCAGCTTGAGTTCCGGAAGGAAGGGCGATTCAGGACGCGGAACGAGCTTTTGCTGTAGCGGATCGACAAGCATGTCCGTTACTCCGAGCACGACTTGTCCCAGAAGAGGCTCGCTGTTTGGTGGTCCGACAATGCAATCAACCGTTGCGGCTCTCCCGTCCACCCGAACGGTTACTGGCCCCGCCACTGACCGTTCCTCAGTGCGTTCGTCAACATATTTTACGATTGCTTTTCGGATCTCCCGGAGGCCAAGCGCTTCAACTTCGTCTTGAGGAAGCACCAACAGAACAGCGCCCGTGTCTACGACGACCTTCGTACTGAACGAGCGTACGTCCGCTTCGCTAAGAAAGCCCCGAGCGACAAGTTCGCGGTCTGTAGTGTTCTCAAGAGTGACGCTTACTTTAACTTCGCCCATGCCATTCATCATATCAGTATCTTAGTCGAATGAAACATACCGTTTGCCGCAGTATCCTGAAGTTATTGAACCGTTTCTCGTTCGTCCCCGATGCCATTATTTTGAGAGGTCATCAGTGGTCGTTCGCCTGCCGCGTTCAGTGACTTCAGATATTTACCGAACTGTCCATTCCACGGCGGAATGACTATTGAGACTGCGCCGCTCGCCTGGGCCTGACAGGCGAGACGAATCAGCGGCTTTGGTTCAGCCGTATCTACATAGCCGAACTCTTTGATCTTCTTGCCTTCGCGGGCGCCAACGTCGGCGAGTTTTTCCGCGCCGCCAAGCACGCCCACCCAACACGTGCCGCACGATGCCGAGCGGCATTCAACCGGAATGGGTCCTTCGACTCGCCGTGGATCGATCGCTGTCCAGTTGCGCGATTGATCTTTAGCCGCGCCCCACGCCAGGTCCTGGCCTTCGCGCAATTTATATTTCGCGCCGTCGTCATTCTCGTCCCAGGTGATGGTCCATTCGTTGTTCACGGTGCGCAAAAAACCAAACAGGCCGCGGCGCTCTTCTTTGGCCCTTTCGCGCAAGACTTGCTCCGCTGATTTTTTCGCTTGCCCTCGGTCAAGTCCCATTGCACCCTTCGCAGCTTTGAAAGCAGTGAGCCCTGTTTGCCGCAATGTCATGAAAGCCACGGCAGTAATGCCAAGCAGCAGCGACTCTTCGATTTTGGTTTGCTGCGCGACAGTCCGCGCGACTGCGACGATCTGATCGGCCAACGAAGCGCGATAGTCTATAGCAAACGAATCAGCGTGAGCTTCGACCGCGGCCTTGACTTGCGGCCAGAACCGATGGCCGTAAACAAACCGATGCGACGTGTCGATTTGATCTGTGAGTTCGTAATCGCCCTGCAGCAGGAGCTGTTGCGCCAACTTCCCGCGATCCTCGGCGGCGACGAGCGCCAGGAATAATGACAAGGGATAAAACGCAAACCAAATTTGGGTGGCGTTGCGATCGACTTCATGAATCGATCGCAGCAGCGTCGCCATGGCTGCGCCCCAGGCTTCTTCGTTTTGCTGGTTCAGGAATTTTTCAAAAGCAGTTTCTTGGTTCATAGTAGATAGATAACAATTCTTCCGTGTGCGAAAACGGAAAGTGTAGCCGGAAAGTCGACATAAGTATCTGCGATTTTGAAAGTTAGGTCGCGCGAGTTGCCCTCCCTGACGGTCGGGCTTCCGATAGGTGAGTTTGACAACAGATGATTTGAGAGAGTAATTACAGCGGTATTATCGGGGGATGAGATCATGTCAGAAGAAACGACGCAGGTCGCCAAGCCAAAGCGGACATTTGATAGCGCTTACGGATTTTCTTTCAGTGTGGCGGTGGGATTAATACTGTTCATTGCCGGCTTAATCATCAGCCTGACCGTTGGGCAGGGAACCAGCAACGGACTGATTTTCGGAATTCCCCTGTTGGTTGCGGGCTTGATTATTCCCATGTTCATGCTGCGCGACCTGTTCGTGACCGCCGAAGTCAAGGAGCCTTGTCCAAATTGCGGCGCGACCATTCGCACATCAGACGCGACGCTCCAACTCAGATGCGAAAGCTGTGAAAAGGTGATTAATGTGCGCGAGCGCCGTTTGTATGTCGCGTCAGAGTGAGCGCACAGCTTACGAAGGAAGGGGCGCCAGCCACATTCGGGTCCAGTAGTCGCTGAAGGTAATGGCAAACAGGATCGCCAGCCACAGCAGCGCCGACGCAATCACCAGCCAGACGAGCCGTCCGCTATAGCGCACGTGCATGAAAAAGAGTACGACCAGGGCCGCTTTGACGACCGCGATCGTGAGGGCGACTACTGCGTTCAGCGGTCCGGGGAAATCGACGAACGCCGCGAGCACAGTCAGGCCTGTTCCCAACATCAACGACAGGAAGATGACGAGATAAATTCTTGGTTGAACTATGTGCTCGCTCATTGGTTTAGAGTCGGGCTACCGCCCGACAACAGGGGCGGGCAGTAGCCCGCCTCTAAACTATCCGTGATGTTCTAAATGTCGTCCTAACAAATAAAGCAACGGGAACAGAAATATCCAGATGATATCGACGAAGTGCCAATATAGTCCTGAGATTTCCACCGGCGCGTGGTATTCGGGACTGAATTTGCCACGCCACGCAAGAATCAAAATCACTGTCATAATTCCCAAGCCGATGATCATGTGCAGCGCGTGCATGCCGGTCATGGCGAAATAAATCCAGTAGAACAGTTCGACGTTACGCACGTTCGCGCCTTCGATCAGGTGCAACTTGTGCGGATCGTTGTCACCCGGCTGCGCAACTTCCGGCGCGAATGGACGGCTGGGAATCAAACGGCCTGGAATCAGATGGTCGTGATACTTGTCGCTGTATTCCTTCGCTTTAATCCCGAGGAACGCCGCGCCCAAAATCATCGTCAGGATCAAACAAACGATCGTGATCCGTTGCCGGCCCACTTGGGTACTCCACACGGCCATGGCCATCGTAAAACTGCTGACGATCAAGACGCCTGTGTTGACGGCGCCGAGCGTGATGTCGAGGTGATTGCTGGCGCTGACAAACGCTGCCGGATACTGTGCGCGATAAAGCGTGTAGGCCAGGAACATGCCGCCGAAGAACATGATTTCGGTGACCAGAAAGACCCACATGCCGAGCGTGCCCGCCTCGCGCTGCTGCTCCATGTTCTCGAAATGGTGCTGCAGCCCCGGATGATGCACGTGCTCGTGAGTTGTCGCTAATCCCTCAGCCATAAATGGAGCGCAGGCATCTTGCCTGCGGTTCGCTGACATCATGCCGGCGCCTTAACCCATCCGCTCACGCGGATGTACTAACTCAAGTTTCAGCCGGCGCTTGCCGCTCAAACTTCCCGACCACTTCTTTATGTTCCGGCGGCGCGAACTCGTAAGCTTCATGCGTTACCACCGGCGTCACTAAAAAGTTCTCAGTCGGTGGCGGCGAAGCGGTCTGCCATTCCAAGCCCGGCAAGTTCCATGGATTCGCCTCGGCGATCCGGCCATAACGCAGCGACCACGCCAGATAGATAAGCGGAATCATCAATCCCACACCCAGAATCGAGGCGCCCGCCGTCGATAGCACATGCAGCACTTGCCACGAAACCAGTTCTGCGGGGTCGGTGTGAGAGCGCCGCGGCATGCCCAGG
>CBFHBI010000299.1:0-4735 GCA_965653755.1 uncultured Blastocatellia bacterium | reverse complement strand
TTTGTTAACCCCTGTTCAGCAGTTTTGCGAACTACGAGCCACACGATCGCTTGAAACTAATTCGAATGGTGAAGAAGTTAATTCGAAGAGGTGCTCAATGACTAATCGTGCCAGAATAATAGTTATCGCGCTGGTCGTGATAGGAATTTGCGTCTTGTCCGTGTTCGCATTCCTGGCGGGTGCTGCGGTAATGGGCTATCGGGCGGCCATGCGCGCAGGTTATGAAGCTGCGACACTTCAGAATCTGAAAACGATTGCTGCCGTTGAGGCCCAATACTTCAATACCCACAACCGAACCTTTGGCACGATAGATCAGTTGATTAAAGAGCAAATGCTTAGCTCAAAATTCACCGGCGATTCGACCGTCGCCGATGGCTACCTCCTCACACTATCCCTCGCCCGCAAACCGGATAATTCATCGTCCTGGTACAAACTCACCGCCGACCCGGAGGAAGACGCCAAAGGAAGAAACCACTTTTATTTGGATTCGGACGATGGCCGGATTCGCGTGAACGCCGACCGTCAGGCCGGGCCCGCCGACCCGTTACAGTAGCGATGAATCGCAAACATCTAACCGCACTCGACAGAATGACAATTCGCGAGCGGCCTCAGGGTCAACCGCTCATGCATCAGACCTGGGGCAAGTTGCTCTTCATGCATTGGCGAATAGAAGAGCGCGAGCTGCGGCCGCTCGTACCCGAGCAACTTGAAATCGACACGTTCGACGGCACCGCGTGGATTGGCATCATTCCATTCACGATGTGGGACAGTCGCGCTTTGCCGCCGTTCATGCCGCCGCTGCCGGGTTTCAGCTCGGCGCATGAATTGAACGTGCGCACGTATGTTCATTATGACGGCGTTCCGGGTGTGTGGTTCTTCTCGCTCGATTGCAACAGCAACGCGGCGGTGATGGCGGCGCGGACGTTCTATCATCTGCCATACTTCAACGCAGGGATCGATCTCGAGCAGTCCGGAAAGACGATCGATTACGCGCTCAAACGCACAGACGACCCGCGCGCAAGTTTTAGAGCGTCATGGAAGATTGGCGAAACGGTCCCATTCTCACATCCGGATTCGCTGGAATTCTTCTTGACTGAGCGTTACTGCCTTTACGCCGCAGGCGGCGGCGATCTTTATCGCGCGCGCATCTTTCATCAGCCGTGGCCTTTGCAGCAGGCGTCGTTGAAAGCATGTGAATCGACGATGATCGAATCGCTGGGCGTGAAGAAATTCTCGGGTGATCCGGTGTTAAATTATGCGGAAGAGATCGACGTCGATCTCTGGCCCATCAAGAAGGTGTCAGAAGCCCGACCGTGAGGGCGACTTGGGCAGCACGGTGTTTTGACGGATTCAACTTGTGCTCGGGCAATCTTTCTGAGATAGCCCTCCCTCACAGTCGGGCTTCTGACACAATGAATAGTTCGCGCGATCCCAACTTGTAGGGTTCGCCATTCAATGAACTGTAA
The DNA here is from genome assembly GCA_965653755.1 of uncultured Blastocatellia bacterium. GTDB lineage: Bacteria > Acidobacteriota > Blastocatellia > Pyrinomonadales > Pyrinomonadaceae > UBA11740. The sequence goes on along the minus strand of CBFHBI010000299.1, from coordinate 3,269 downwards.
AGACTCAGCACCTCAAACCCGGCACGACGCAACATGCGGCCCATCTCTGCGACTGTATAAATCCATTCGCGGGCGAAACGGCTCTCACGCTTTCCATCATGCTCGAAGACGTATTCGCTGTCGATACAACTTTCTGCGGCGACGTAACGCTCTTTGATCGTGATCGAAAGGTCGCCCATTTCGTGACAACTCTGTTCTTCGAAATCGGGAATGACAGATTCCGCCGCCATGCCTGTTTCGATAATGAAGCGTCCGCCGGGCTTTAATGCGCGCGCAACAGCACGCAGAAAGACTTCCGTCTGTTCGTGGCCCAGAAAGGCAAAGCTGTTCCCAAAGCAATACGCCCCGTCGTAGATCGATTCGCCTTCAAGTTTGCGCATGTCGCTCAAGATGAAATCTACATTTGACCAAGGGTTGGGCCCGCCCGCTACCGCAGGCGGTTCTGACAATCGCGCTTCGTCAATAAACTCTTCTGAGATATCGACTCCCGTGATCCGCAAGCCGCGTTTTGCCAGCTCAAACGACAAGCGTCCATTGCCGCACGGCACATCGAGGACATGCGCGCCCGGCGAACAATTCAATTGCTCGATCAAAAACTCAGCTTCCGCTTTGGTTTGTTCAGGAGGGATGGCTCGGCGCCAGAGATCGAGCGTGACACCGTGAAAAAATGTTTCGAACCAATTGTCGGGCGCTGACATTGACGGGATTGTCTGGAAAGCGCGGAGGATTGTAAAGCGCCAGGTTCAGATGGTTACCGGTTCAGCTTTGAGAAAATCTCATTCACGCCGTCGCTTCAGCGCGGCGGTCGAGCGTAGGCATTACGGCTGGAAACCGTTTAAACGGTTTCAGACTCTCTTCTGTGTCCGACACCGGGCTAAAGCCGCGGTGTGAATGAAAGACTGAATCTGAACCAGTAGCCCGCGATGAAGCCGCTCATTTCGCGACGTATTCGTGTCGCGATCTTACTGACGCGTCGGGTAGATTCACTTTGACCAGCAGCGCGTGCACGCTGCCGTCGCGTTTCAAATCCTCGGGATAGAAACCGAGCCGGTATTGATGTCGGAGCTCTGCGGCGATCAGCGCGAAGGTCTCTTTTAGTTTGTCGGTTTCGCCTTCGTAATAACGTCCGCCGGTCACGTCTGCCAGCTCTCGCATCAACTCGACGCCCTCAGCGCCCCGTCGCCCCGGCGGGCGTCCGCGGCCTTGTGGGCCACCGGGCCCTTGCGGCGGCGCATGATGAAAAGGAAAGCGGCCGTGGCCGCGGCCATGGCCACGGTCCGGGCGCGGCGGGAACATGCGATCCATCTCGGATCGATAGTGAATTGAATAAATCATCGCGTCGGCTTCGGACTCTGAGGTGAGCAAGTCCTCAGGATTGATCGCGCTGCCACGGTCGTCGCCGTCGCTCAGCAGGACAATCGCTTTGCGACCGCGAATGGGTTGCAGCACGTTCTTTGATATATCGATTAAGGCATCGTTCAGCAGCGTCCCGGGGTACTTCCCGACTTTGACGTGCTTCATCGCATCGTCCAATTGCTTGCGATTGTCCGTGAGGTCGCTCAGTTTCAGAATCTGCCAATCGAAGGTGACAACCATCGCGCGGTCTTTTGGCCGCAGCTCTTTAATGAATTCCTTCGCCGCCTTTTTGATGTCATTGAGGACGCCGCTGGTGCTGAAACTCGTATCCAGCATCAGCACGACGTTGAGTGGCTCTTCGCCGGTTTCGAAGTAGGTGATCTTTTGCTCGACCCGGTTGTCGAATAGATGGAAGGTGTCGATTTTCAAATCCGGAATGTAGCGATTGTCGCGGTCGCTGACAATGACGGGCACGCTGATCAAGTTTGTATCGATCTTGATGGTATCGGCGGCTTGAGGTTCCTGGGCGCGAAGCGAAACGCTGAACAGCAGGCACGCTGCCAATATTGCGGCCCAGTAGCAGGGCCGAATAAATCCGCAGAACCGGAAAAGTTTAATGTCGGGTTGTCGCACGGTCAGAATCGCAAAGAGACCAGAGACAAAACGGAGACGTCCACATTAGACGCGTCAAATCATTAGTTGGTTTGAAGACCGGAAAAATATGACAGCGGACGAGGATATTGTTTATTCCGGCCTTTCCAGCGGCGGCAGGACGGCGATGAAATCGTTTTCAAACCGGCGGCCATAATCGTTCAGCAACTCCGTCACGCGCTCATGCTGCGGCGAACGCACGATTAAACCGGCGTGATGTTTCTTCTTTACTCGATAGGTGATCTCAGCGTCGTCGTACGCAGAGGTGTCCGGATATTCCTGCCGCGCCAGGGAAAGAATAATACCGGCGTGTTCCTTGCGCGGCTTGAGACGCGGCCGCGAGTTGGCAATCTCCAGTTTGGCCCACTCGCGCCAGAGATTTATTCCCGACGCAGCTTCCAGAACATCCGCGATGTAGGCGCCGCCCACGCGAGCGGCGATTTCGAGAAAATAAAAATCGCCGTCCGTGTCGCTCTTGATGAACTCAGCGTGCGTCGCGCCCGTCTCCATACGCATCGCTTTTATCAGACGCTTATTGATATCGAGCAATTTCTTTTTCTCGGCAGACTGATGCGGAATCGTTTGCGAGACGTACGCGCCGCCGCCGTGGGCCACTTGCAAGGGCGGGCGTCCATATTTGTTCACGCCGGCGAAAACCACGCGGCCTTGATAGACCAACGAGTCAACGTGAAAGACTTCTCCCGCGATGAACTGGGCCAACACATGATACGAAGCTCGCTCACGCAGCGCTTCGCGCTGATTCAATAGATCAATCGCCGCCCAGACTTCATCAACACTGTCGAGTTTTTGAATGCCAATTGCCGATACATCCGAGCGCGGTTTCAAAACCCAAGGCGGCGGCACGCGATTGAGATAAGCACTGACAGCATCGTTATTAATTGCCGCACAAAACTCCGGCACGATGACTCCGCCGTTGCGAGCGTTGACCGCCATGGCGTATTTGTCCCGAAACACCTTTGCCCGCGAACTGCTCATTCCGGGCAGACACAGGTGCTCGCGCGCGAGCGCAGCGATGACCACGTCGAATTCCTCCAGGGCGACGATTCGATCCGGCATTCGTGTCTTGGCGATGTGACTTGCGAGATCGAGATACAACTCGACGGGCGCATCGTTTGGTAGCGCGAAAACCTCATCCAATACGTCGCGCGGCCAGTCTTCGTGCAGCATCTTTTCTTTGGTCACCAGGATGACGTTGCAGCCCGCAGATTTGCATTCGCGCATGAAGTCGTTGCCTTTGAAAA
>CBFHBI010000298.1:0-4738 GCA_965653755.1 uncultured Blastocatellia bacterium | reverse complement strand
CAACGTTCTTAATGATACCGAGCCAATTATCAAAAATGGGAGATGCCCTTTTTGTGAAGGCACTGAAATTTATGGGAGTGATTTTGCTCCCCTGTTGAACTGGGCCACGAGGTCAGTACCGGGAGCGGTAGCGACCGGGTGAACGTATGTGGAACGACACGGACATTCCGCTGGCGTATCTGATTACCTTTCGGTGTTATGGGACATGGCTGCACGGCGACACTCGGGGCTCGATTGATCGGTTTCACAACCGCTACAAGTCGCCTTACATCCCTGCGAACGAGAGATGGCTGGGCCACAATGAAGATCAATTGAAAGGCGAACCACTGCTTTTGAATTCTCAACAACGGAAGGTGATTGAAGTTGCGGTGCGGGAGACCTGCACTATACGCAAGTGGGGTTTGGAAGCTCTTAGCATCCGAACCAATCACGTGCACGCGGTGGTGACGATCGGCACCCAAAATCCCGAACGTGCGTTGACGGCATTTAAAGCAAACGCGACGAGATATCTGCGACAAGAAAAGCTGTGGGCGAATGACTTCAGTCCGTGGGCCGAGCATGGAAGCAAGCGATACTTGTGGAGCGAGCGCAGTGTGGCTCGGGGTATCGAATACGTGCTCAATGGACAGGGTGGTGAGTTGCCGGACTTTGATGACTGACTACTCCGTCGCTACCGCTCAGGGTACTGACCTCAAACCCGACAGGTGAAGCTGATTCCACAGGAGGTGCAAGGATGCGACAAAAGAACTGGCGTGTAGTCATCGTAGGGTTTGTTCTTATCGTCCTGGCCGCCATATTCTTTTTGTTCATGCTGTCCACTGCGTCGAAGTCAAACGATCCGGTTGCTTTGATGCGAACCGTGGGAACGGTGTCTGGTGCGATAGGTGGACTCGCCGTCGTGATGATCTTGTTGGGCCTAATCGGCAAGAAGGTTTAGGTGATGGAACAAAAATCGCGCGGCCGCTGCAACCGGGTCTTCGTCATGAGAGAGGTGGGACAAATGCGGACTGTGGTTTTGTTAGCGTTGAGTTTGCTCGTTTGCTTTTCGGGAAGTGCACTGGCGCAACAGGCGGGCGCCTCGCCGGAATGGAGTACTGGAAACAGCAAGGCGCCGGTGGTCATCGAAGTTTTCAGCGATTATCAGTGCCGGCGATGCGTTGCTTTCAACGCTGACCTGAAGCGCGTGCAAGTAAAATATGGCGACCAGGTGCGAATGATTTTTCGCGAATTTCCCCTGATTCAAATACATGATAAAGCGATGATCGCTGCTCAGGCGGCAGAGGCCGCGGGGCTGCAAGGAAAATTCTTTCAAATGAATGACTTGCTCTATTCGCAAGCCCGCGAATGGGAACAATCGCAGAACCTTGAAGAACAATTCATCACGTACGCCCAGAAGCTGAAGCTGAACGTGAAACGATTTCGTGCCGACGTGTGGGGCCCAAAAGTGCGAGCGCGGATCGATCTTGATACTCAGCGGGCGCGAGCGCTGAATGTGCCGGGAACCCCGAGTGTGGTGCTGAGCGGTAGATTGGTTATGCACGAGGACCTTGCAAATCTCGAGACAGAAATCGAGAAGAGACTTAATGCGCTCAAGAGCGGCGATCGATGAACCGCGCAGCGCGGCGACCAACAGATCGCTCCGGACCGAGTTGGCTGACACGGCCGCTGGAATTCGAACAATGATGACTGCGACAGATTTTCGACGAATGGCTTTGAGTATGAAGGGCGCCATGGAAGGCGCCCACATGGGCCACTCGGATTTTCGCGCCGGTGGCCGCATTTTCGCGACGCTTCACCCGGACAATGAGTGGGCCATGGTGAAACTAACGCCGGAGCAGCAGCGCGTTTTCGTCGTTGGTGATTCTGAATCTTTCAAACCCGAGAATGGCGCTTGGGGACGCCGGGGATGCACTGCCGTGCGTTTGGCTGCTGTCAACCAGGATTTGCTGGCCGAGGCGATTACACTCGCCTGGCAGAACGCGGTTGCGACCACTCCATCATCGCGAAAACGCCGCTCCAAACAAACGTCGCGTTAGTTACTATCCAACGACATCAACGCCAGCTTGTCTTCGAACCTGGCAATGGGCTGATGACCGCTCTCGTGTTCGAGCAGGTAATGGATGGGCAAAACTAACAAACTGTTAGCCAGCGTTGACTCGCCACCTTCGCTTCCCTATCCTCGCTCTCAATGTTACGCATTCATAACACGCTGTCTGGTCAAGTCGAAGAGTTTCGTCCGCTCAATGAAGGCGAAGTGCGGTTTTATTACTGCGGGCCGACGGTTTGGGACTTTGGTCATATCGGAAATTTTCGTTCAGCGATTGCGGCGGATGTCATTCGGCGTTATTTGAAATTCAAGGGTTATCGCGTGACGCAGGTGATGAACCTGACTGACGTTGATGACCGCATCATCACGAAAGCGGAAGAACAGGGCAAGACGCTGGATGATTACACCGCGAAGTACATTGAGGCGTTCTGGGAAGATTTCGACGCGCTCGGTTGTGAACGGCCTGAAGTGGCGCCGCGCGCGACGCGGCACATCACCGAGATGGCGGAATTGATCGATAAGCTCGAGAAGAACAACCACGCTTATCGATCGGACGGATCGATTTATTATCGCATCACTTCGTTTCCTGAATACGGGAAGCTTTCGAAGATCAATTTCGCAGGCAACATCGCGGGTGGCAGCGACCGCGTCGATACCGACAAGTACGAGAAAGAAGACGCGCGTGACTTTGCGCTGTGGAAAGCGCCGGCGCGGGATGACGAGCCGTCATGGGATTCAGTCGTCGGCAAAGGCCGGCCGGGTTGGCACATCGAATGTTCGGCGATGTCGATGAAGTATCTCGGCGAAACTTTCGATCTGCATCTCGGCGGCATCGATCTGGTTTTTCCGCATCACGAAAACGAAATTGCGCAAAGCGAAGGCGCGACGGGCAGGCAGTTCGTGCGTTATTGGTTTCACTTCGAGCATTTGAAGGTCGAAGGCGAAACGATGTCGAAGTCGAAAGGCAATTACTACACGTTTCGCGATGTGCGTGAGAAGGGATTCACGGCAGCCGGCGTGCGGTACTTTCTTTTGAGTGTGCCGTTTCGCAAGCAGCTCAACTTCACGTTCGATGCGCTGCGCGGCGCGGAGAAGACGGTTGCGAGTTTGCGTGATTTTCGGGCGCGCGTGGGCGAGGCGAAGTGCGAACCGGGCAGCGATGCGCGTATCGCCGGATCAATCATCACCGCGTTGAAGGATTTCGAATCGGGAATGGACGATGATTTGAACACTTCCGTGGCGCTCGCTGCACTGCACGATCTGACTCGCGAGATTAATACGGCTTTGGCGCGACAGTCGCTACAAGCTGACGATCAAGCTGCGGTGCTGCAAGCGCTGGAGAAGATCGACGGGGTGCTGAACGTCATCGGTGAGGCGCAGGCGCCTATCCTCGACGAAGAAATTCAGAAACTCATCGACGAACGTCAGGAAGCGCGGCACCGGCGCGATTTCAAACGTGGCGACGAAATTCGCGACGAACTATTGAAACGCGGCATCGTTCTCGAAGACACGAAGGACGGTGTTCGCTGGAAGCGAAAATAATGTCCTAGCGTTTTATTTCCCCCGATCATGCCAGCCAGTCATACCTTCCGACCGCGATCGCTCTTTCGAATTCGAAACGCGATCATCGCGCTCGCGATGGCGATCGTGTTCGGCACCGTTGGCTTTACTCTGATCGAGGGCTGGCCTCTCGGCGACAGTTTCTATGTCACAGTGCAGACGCTGACCACTGTCGGTTATGGCGACATTCCTCCGCACACGGCCGCGGGCCGCGGTTTCGCCGTCGTCGTGATGCTGCTTGGCGTCGGCGGAGTTGCGCTGGCTGCCTCGACCATTGTTCAATCAGTGGTCCAATCTGAGCTGGTTTCGACGTTCGGTCAACGGCGGCAATCGAAACGGATGAAGAAGCTGCACGATCATTACATCGTCTGCGGATCAGGTCGCGTGGGCTCACACCTGGTGCGCGATCTGCAGCGCATCGATGAACCGTTTATGATCATTGAGCGCGATGGCGCGCGGGCCGCTGAATTCAGCCAGAGAGGATTCCATGTGCTGGTTGCTGATGCGACGCTGGAAGACAGCCTGCGCGAGGCGGGCGTCGAACGCGCACGCGGACTCGCCGCCTGCCTGCCGCGCGATCTCAATCCGCGTTTGCACATCGTCGCGCGCGCCGCCGAGGAAGAAGCGGAGGCCAAGCTCGTACGCGCCGGCGCCAATCACGTAGTGGCGCCGACAATTATCGGCGGCCACCGCATGGCCATATCGCTCACGAAACCGGCGGTCAGTGAGTTCTTCGATTCAGTCACCGGCAGCGAGATCGGCCTGGGATTCGAACAAGTGCTGGTCGAAGAAGACTCGCCGCTGGTAAACCAGGTGCTGCGTGAAACTCCGATTCGGGCTGAGCTGGATATCGTGATCATCAGTATTCGCCGGGCCAACGGTGAGATGATCTTCAATCCGGCTGCGAACTCGCTGATTGAATCGGGCGACATTTTGATCGCGATTGGTCGAGTCGAAGCATTGACACGCCTCAACGAGATGGCGAAGCGAAGATCTTAGTTACGAGTTTCGGGTTTCGAGTTTCGAGTTCGTCACGAACTGCAACTCGAAACTCGAAACTCGAAACTCGAAACTTGTGAGAGTTCTGGTTACAGGCGGCAGCGGTTATCTCGGCACGCACGTGCGGCGTTT
>CBFHBI010000297.1:0-4753 GCA_965653755.1 uncultured Blastocatellia bacterium | reverse complement strand
CAAAAAGTGAATAGATCACGTACTTCGAAGAAATCAAAGACTGATTGGTAAAAACGGGCTTCGATGGAAGACCGAGATAGCGATCTATCGTAGATTCCCGAAATCAGTCCGGAGGTGTTTGCGCGGGGAATAGTTAGACGTGGACTGAAGCCGGTTGTGCGCAAGAAACTGTTAACTCTGAGAATGGACAGTGATGTTATTGACTGGTTTAGGAAGCAAGGGCAAGGTTACCAAACCAAAATCAACACATTGCTGCGTGCCTACATGGAGGAGCATTTCAGGAAGACCACATAGAATTGTTGATTGAGCATCCACATTCCGATAGAATGCATCCACGATGTTTCGTGTCCAATTACTTTTGAAGCTCGTCCTTACCCCGCCGCTGACGAATTGCGCCTAACGCGCTGGTTTAGCGGCGAATCCCAATCACAATCGAACAATTAAATTGCACACTGGTTTTGTGCAATCTGCGGTTTGCTTGTAACTTAAGAGGTGAAAGCAATGGACGAGAAATATTTCCCTGAAAAAATCGAAGAGAAGTGGCAGCAGCGTTGGGCCGAAGAGCGCGCGTTTGAAGCGCGCGACGATGATGAGCGCCCGAAATTTTATGCGCTCGAGATGCTGCCTTACCCGTCGGGTTTTCTGCACATGGGCCACGTGCGCAACTATGCAATCGGCGACGCGCTGGCTTGGTACAAGCGCCTGCGCGGATTCAATGTGTTGCATCCGATTGGCTGGGACAGCTTTGGCCAGCCGGCGGAGCAAGCGGCGATCAAGCGCGGCATTCAACCGCGTGATTGGACGGAAGAAAACATCGCGCACATGAAAGGGCAGATGCAGCGGCTCGGCATCAGCTACGACTGGTCGCGCGAGATCGCGGCGCACCGGCCGGATTATTACAAGTGGGACCAATGGTTCTTTCTGAAGATGCTGGAGCGCGGACTGGCTTACAAGCGCACGTCCGCGGTCAACTGGTGTCCGAAAGAAGAGACTGTTTTGTCGAATGAACAATCATCGGGTGGTATCTGTTGGCGCTGTGGTGCGCAAACGACCAAGAAAGAAATCGAGCAGTGGTATCTGCGGATCACAAATTACGCCGAACAATTGGTCAAGGACATCGATGAGATCGAAAGCGGTTGGCCTGAGAAGGTGCTGAAACGCCAACGCGATTGGGTTGGCCGCAGCGAAGGCGCTTACATTGATTTCAAAGTCAAAGATCACGATGAAAAGATTCGCGTGTTCACCACGCGCATTGACACGATCTTCGGAGCGACGGCGATCGTGGTCGCGGTGGAACATCCAGCGCTATTGAAATTGTTGGGAGACTCGGCCCTGAAAGATCAGGTCCTTGCTTTCGCCGAGGAAGTAAAGGCCGCGCGCGCGATCAAAACCGAGGATGCCGGCGAAGAAGAAAAATTGGGGATGAACACGGGATTGCTGGCGATCAATCCCTTCAACAGCGAGTTGTTGCCGGTATGGGTCGCAAATTATGTGTTGATGGATTACGGCGCGGGCGCCGTGATGAGCGTGCCGGCGCACGACGAGCGCGATTTCGAATTTGCCCAGAAGTACACACTGCCGATTCGCCAGGTGATCGCGCCGGTGGTCCATGGGCAGCAGAGCGAACCGCCGGATCAAGCGCCAGGCGGCGACCAATCGATCGAGATGAAGAACGCATTCACCGATTATGGCGTGCTGGTGAACAGCGGACCGTGGAGCGGCAAGCTTTCGCCGGATGCCTTGCGCGAGATGGCTGATTACGCCGCCGAGAAAAAATTCGGTGGACCAGCCGTGACTTATCGTTTGCGCGATTGGGGTATTTCACGTCAACGATTCTGGGGCGCACCAATTCCGATTGTTTACTGCCCTGACTGCGGAATGGTGCCTGTTCCCGAAAAAGATCTGCCGGTAATGTTGCCTGACAACGCGCAGTTCACCGGGACCGGCGAATCGCCTCTGAAGGGCGTGCCGGAATTTGTGAACGTCGATTGTCCTAAATGCGGTAAGGCGGCGCAGCGCGAGACGGACACGATGGATACGTTCGTCGATTCATCATGGTACTTCTTCCGCTACACCGATCCGCGCAATGAATCGAAGCCCTTCGATCCAGCGGTCGCGACCAAGTGGACGCCGGTCGATCAGTACATCGGCGGCGATTCTCATGCGGTGATGCATCTGATCTACACGCGGTTTTGGACCAAGGTCATGCGGGACATGGGCCTGGTGAATTTCAACGAACCGGTGAAGCGTCTGCTGACGCAAGGCATGGTGACGAATCGCGTCGCCGGCACGGATGAATACAAAGCAATGTCCAAGTCGCTCGGTAATGGGGTTGATCCCGACGAGATGATCGAAGCGTTCGGCGCCGATGCGACCCGACTGTTCGTGTTATTTGCTGCACCGGTCGAGAACGAATTGCGGTGGTCTGAGACAGGCATCGAGGGTGCTGTGCGATTCCTGCGGCGCGTGTGGACGATGGTGTATCGGTACGCACGCGTCCCGCGTGCTGAGCAAGCCGGAGGCTTGCGTACCGAATTCAGCGACGCCGCTCGGGCGCTCCGACGTAAGACCCACCAAACGATCGCGCGTGTCACGGCCGATTTCGAAAAGCTCGATCTGAACACGAACGTGGCCGCGTTGATGGAATTGCTGAATGCGCTGGCAGAATTCAATGTCGATCCGGCGTCGGCTTCCGATTCGGATATGTTTGCCGCGCGCGAAGCGATTCATGCTTTGGTTGTGATGTTAGCGCCCTTCTCGCCGCATGTCGCGGAAGAGATGTGGGAAGGTCTGGGACATGCAGGCGGACTGCTGAAAGACGCGCCGTGGCCGATCGCCGATTCTGAATTGGCGAAGAAGGATGAGCTGGAGATTCCCGTTCAGGTGAATGGCAAGCTGCGTTCGCGGGTAATCGTGGCACCCGACATTTCAGAAGAAGACTTGCGCACGATTGCCCTGGCTGACGCAAAGATTCAAAGCTTCATCGACGGTCAGAAGATCGTGAAAGTGATCGTGGTGCCGCAGCGTTTGGTAAACGTGGTGATGAAATGAAGTTGTCTAACGGCTGACCTCTTCTTTCAACAGTGTCTCGTTCGGATCGAATACGGTGCCGCTCAGCTTCCCCTTTAGAGGGATTGTCATCACGGTGGTTTTCGATTTGGGGGAGATTACCAACGGGACTTTCTTGCCGTCGATCATCAATTCAATCGGCAGCGGATCGAGGAACGGTTCGCCCTGCTGGAGTTGGTTGACGGTGACCGTTAGATCGGTTTCTTTGGGATTGAGTGTCCACACAACTTGATAGCGTGGATGACCCGAGCCGTAAACCCAACGCCCGAAGAACTGCTTCAAGTCTTTGCCTGATGCCTTCTCCAACGCCGACCGCAAATCATCACTTGTCGCATTCGCTTCCTTGTGAGCGCGGTAGTATTCGCGCAGCCCTTTGAAGAAAGCGTCATCCCCCAATTGACTGCGCAACATGTGCAGTACCCAAGCGCCCTTTTCGTAGTTGTTCGCGTTAAGCAGGGCCATGAGATCTTTGGTTTCGGTATCGTGAATCGGGAGATTGGTTCGCTTTTCAAATGCGAAGTAGCGTTGCGCGGCGTCGCGCATGTAGGTATGAAATGCGTCTTCGCCGTCATACTTCTCGACGAACAAGCCGGCGAAGTAAGTAGCAAAGCCTTCGCTTAACCAAAGATCAGCCCAGGTTGATTCGGTTACCGAGTCGCCAAACCATTGGTGCGCGATTTCGTGCGCGACGACAGTTTCTATGCGCCTGGGAATTTCAAAGCGCGCACTTACGAGCTTACTGTTCGCGCGCGCAGGATTCAGTTCGATCTGCTGCCGATCGAAAAGGTTCTCAGCGAAAACGATCGCGCTGGAATTGTCCATGCCGCCAAAACGGGTCTTGGCGACGATCAACGCCAGCTTTTCGTAAGGGTATGGCGCGATTGTTTGACTGAAATAGGCGAGCGCGGGCGCCGCCGGCGAGAAGCCTTTGGGCGCATAATCCTTGTCACGTTGCGGCACGTTGTAGATCAGCGGCACGGCTTCGTACGGCGAGTTGATTACGGCGCCCTCATTGACGGCGACCACCATGCAGTACGCGGGAATCGGTTTGGCTTCTTCATACCGCCAATGCGACGTGGCTGCGTTTCCGGTTAGCGAGATAAATTTTCCGTTGGCAACCACTTGAAAACGTTGGGGCGCTGAAATGCTGAACGATACGGTTGCCTTGGCTGAAGGGTGATCGAGTGAAGGAATCCAGTAGTGCACGCGGTTGGGCCAATTGTCGCCCGTGGCTGATGGATTGCCGTCGCGATCCTTCGCGAACACCAGGCCGTCTTTTGGGTGGCCGTGATAGTTCACGGTGACCTCAAGTTTCTTTCCCTTTCGGGCTGATGTCGGCAGCAGAACGTTCAGCGTTTCAGCTGTACGGTCGAATTTTGCTACCGCGCCCGACACCGACACTGAATCGATCGCCATTTCGCCGAAGTCGAAATCAACTTTGTCTATCGAGGCAGCGAGAACTTCTATAGTAACTTTGGCGCTGGCGGCGCTGAGTTGGTTCATCTGATCGTCAAACGTAAGCGCGATTTCATAGTGCAGCGGCCGCCACGAATCGACAGTGCGCTCGCGCCGCTGGCCGATTGCGGGCAACGCGAACAAAAGAATCAGGCTGACGACAATCGTGTGCCTCTTCAGGTTGATTTGTAATTTCGGTAGCGCGGTCATGTTCATCTGAGTCCCAGCA
>CBFHBI010000296.1:0-4764 GCA_965653755.1 uncultured Blastocatellia bacterium | reverse complement strand
CTCAGGACCGCACTGGCCCAGTCAATGAATATTCCGGCCGTGCACCTGCTGCAAACCGTCGGCATTCAAACCGGCGCGCAGATGGTCCGCCGCTTCGGCATCAAAGTGCCGATGGCGCCTTACCTGCCTTCCGCGTTGGGGGCGACCGAGGTGCCGCTTGATCAGATGGTGTCGGCCTATTCGGCATTTCCGAACAAAGGCATTCGCGTCGAGCCGCACATGGTGCGCAAAGTTCTCGACCGTGACGGCGCGGTAATGGAAGAATGGGAGAAGACGACCTACAAGGTCTTCAGCGAGTACGTCGCGTTGACGATGGTTTCGATGATGCGCGGCGTGATTCAAGGCGGCACGGCATCAGCGGCGCAAGTGCTCAACATGCCGCTCGCCGGCAAGACCGGCACGGTCAACGATCATACGGACGTTTGGTTTATCGGCTACACGCCGACCTACGTTACCGGCACGTGGCTGGGCTATCCGGGCAGAAAGAAACCGCTCGGCAACGACATGACCGGCGCGCACGGCGCGCTGCCGATGTTCATCGATTTCATGAAAGACTTCATGAAGGACAAACCGAAGGAAGACTTCTCCAAAGCGCCGTCGATGCCCGAAGACATGAAGGAGATGTACAAGCAGCGCCAGCGTGAGCTGCAACTCGAGCGCGCGCAGATGAGCGTCGATGATCAGGGCGACGAAACCGACAAGACGACGAAGCCCGATTCAAACGGCATCACCGAACCACGCCTGGAGGATAAGACGCTGCCACCCGCGCCGAAGACTGACGTGGAACCCAAACCGGCGACTGAACCCCCGAAGAAGGTGGCTCCCGCCGCAACCCCGGCCGAGCGTCCACGCGAAGTCGATCCGAACAAGAAGAAGGGTAAGAAGGGCGACGATGGACCACCGGGATAAAAAGGATGAAGGCGGAAGGATGAGGGATGAAACGCGGCGATCACTCGCCGCGTTTTCTGTTTTGATTTCTTTGAATTGCTACCTCAGACTGGCTTTCCATCAAAAGTCTTCTAACGGTTCTCGAGTCTCGTCGAAACCGCGCCGTAGGCGCGGGATGTTTATAGCTCCTCGTTCCATTCAGTTTGGTACTGACTTGAGCAAAACGCTAAGCGATTTGCTCAAGTCGGAAAGGAGATATGAAGGCATTGGTCTATAAACATTTCGCCGCTATGCGGCGAGAACTAAGGCCATTAAACCGGGACACGATAAACTCTTGAGGCAGAGCTCCTCAGACTTTTTGAATTGATACGCCACTCAAGAAACTCTCGACTTGGGGCGTGACGGCGACGGGGAAGGCGGATTCGTCGTCGTGTATGATGGGTAACGACGCGCGCCAGGTCTTTCCCCAGGACATTCGGCCGAGTCTCAACTATCTGAACGTCGAGACTTGGCGAAATGCGAATGATGCCTGATTCAAATAAACAGTCATGCGTCCGACACAGCAACAATCCATTGCACGGATTCAAACGGTTTCGGCGATCTACTGACCATGGAACGATATGAGAAGCGACGAGTATCTCACTCAATTGCGAATCACAAAGACAACAGCGACCGCCATAAGCCCGCCATAGCATTTTTCTGAAACGGCCTTGAAAGGGCCCACGCCCATTAACAAAAACTTCGTGATCGTCAACCTCAAACTCAGCAGGATCGGGCTTCGCGCCACGCTTCGAAAAAACAGTTTGTCGTTTGTCGCGCGTTGAAGCTGGGAATGGTATCGGCAGTGACGTCCAAGGAAATGCAAAGACTGAATCCTGATCTTCCTTGGGTTTACCGCTACCGGCTATGAAACCAGTGCCAGGGAGTTTCGTATTCTTATTGATCACGATACTCGTTAGTGGCGTCCAATCCTTCTCAAGGCAGAGATTCTGAATCGGTCCTAGAGCAAAGCGTACGGGTCGAGCACCGCGGAGGCCTAGAGGACGCATTAGATCTTTGTAAAAGAGCAACCGACGCTGTTTCGCCGCGCGTATTAACGGCCGCCAAGCAAGCGAAGCAAGTTCAAACTGATTCACGGCTTCCTTTTCGTTGAGCTAGACCCTCGTTTGGTATCTATCTCTAATCTCAGTGAAGGTCTCGTCGATCGCTTAATCTTCAACTTTGGTTGAACTCGCTCACCGCCGACAATGCGAAACACTCTGCCACCTTGTTTGCCTCTTACACCATTACTAAAGCCGTATTCCGCTCGCATGGCCTATCCAACAATTTTTCCCAAAACATGTGGCAGCATCTTGCGCCACCACGGCCAATCGTGGTTCACGTCTTCGCCCCACAGGTCCAGAGTGTGCGGGATGTTCTTGCTCTTGAGGATGTTTGAGAGTTGGCGGCTCCGTTCCGGGTCTTCGTAGGCGCCCTGGCCTGACATGATGTAAATCGCATCGGCGTGCTGCAGGATCGGCAGATAGTGCTCGTCGTTCAGGTTGGGCAGATAATCCATCGGATTATTGAAATAGACGTTGTCATCGTAGTGGCCATCCAGAAATGAACGTACGTCATAGCTCCCGCTCATTGGAATCGTGCCGCGAAACAGATCGGGATGTTTGAAGTATTCGTTGGCCGCAAGAAACGCGCCGAGACTGGCGCCCGTCGTGATCGGCTTCGCGTACTCCGGCGGATTCTCGTTGCGAATCAGCGGCAGAACTTCATCGACGATGTAGCGATCGTATCGCGTCAACAATTCCGCCTTGAGCTTCGGCGGCATCTCTTTGTTCAAGAGACTCCAACGATTCACGCTATTAATTGAATACGCGCGAATCTTCCCGTGCTCGATGAACGGCTTGATCGCATCGACCAAATAAAATCTTTCATACTCGAGATAATCAGCGGCCGCAGTGGGCAGCATCAAGAGTGTCTGGCCACTTTGGCCATACGCGACCAGCGGCATTTCCATTTGCAGGTTCGGGCTGAACCAGCTCGTGATTCTTCGTTCCATCTAATCCTCTTTCAAATGTGCGTTTGCGGAAGCGACCATATTGTCGCAGTTCGCGCTCACACGCAAACCGTCGAAACCAATTGACACGCAGCGTGACTTTCGTTAGGCTGCGCGCACCTCGCGCCTGATTAACTTCTATGAAAAATGCAAAGAACACCGTCGTGTGCGGTTGGCTGGCTTTTGTTTTGATCGCGGGCTGGCAAGGCATGAGCGCCAGCGCGCAAGCGCCGACCGTAACCCCAACGCCACTTCCCACGCCGGCGCCAAACGCTTCATCCGTCGCCGTCGTGCAAGCTCAGCCCCCGAAGGTCACTAACGTCGAAGGTCATCTTGAGTTGGATACGATCGTCCGGGTCGAGATTGCTAACTTTGCCGAATGGGCGCAGAAAAACGATCCGTCAAAGCTCGTGCCTTACATCGACGGCCTCGCGATTCACGGAAACTATCCGGCAGAGATTCACGCCAGCAAGAATCACGTGCATTTTCATCTGAACATCACCCCTGAAAACAAACAGGTCTGGACTGACTTGCTTGGCGAGCCGCACGCGCTGCGCAAGCCGGTCGCCTTCAGCGTCGGCTTCGACAACCAGAGTCCGTTCGATTCCGTTTTCGATCTGAACAATCCGCTGCCACTGACCGTGATCTCGCCTCCTTACGGCGTTATCGCCCTGGTGGTAGTTGCGCTCACGTTCCTGCTTTTGATCTGGTTGGCGCGCACGACCAACTTGATTCGCGACGGCGGCACACGCGTGCCGGGACAACTTCGGCCCTACAATCTTGGCCGCACGCAAATGGCCTTCTGGTTTTTTCTCATCTACACGTCATACGTGACGATCTGGTTGATTACCGATGCGCTCGACACGATCACTCCTTCGCTGCTCGCGTTGATGGGCATCAGCGCCGGCACCGCTCTAAGCGAAGCGATGATCGATTCAGGCAAGCAGGAAGCGAACTCCAACCAGCTACAAAGTCTCTCGGCTGAAAAAGACTCGCTCGAGCAAAGCATCCCCGAGGTCCAAACCCAGATCAGCGCGCTCACCGGAAAGACTGCGTTGACCGCCGAGGACACACTCACACTGGACAGCTTGAATAAACAACTGCAAGGCAGTCGCCAACGCCTGTCACAATTGAATCAGCAGATCCAAAGCTCGACACCCGCCACGCAGAGCGGCGCCACAAAGGGCTTTCTGCGCGATATTCTCTCGGACGGCGGCGGCTATAGCTTTCATCGCTTTCAGATTTTTGCCTGGACAATTGTGTTGGGAATAATTTTCATCTCATCCGTGTATAACAATCTGACCATGCCAGAGTTCAGCGCCACCCTGCTGGGACTGATGGGAATCAGCTCAGGAACTTATATCGGATTCAAGTTTCCAGAGAAGAGCTAATAGAACATAACCGCGTCGGCAAAGGAGTGGAACTATGGCAGAGACTGAAGAACCTCTAGTGGAGCTGTTGAAAAACCTCGCCGGGGCGGCCGTTGTTCTTGCCGCTTTGCTGTGTGCCGCTGGATGGAGTTCTTTGCACGCCTACTATGCTTCGTTTGGCGTCGATCTTGGCGATCTTGATATTCCTCTTTATCACGCCTTGATTTACTCGCTGCCCGTAATCTTCCACAGTCTCTGGTCAGGTTTAGGCATTCTTGGCGGGATTATTTTGTTAGGCATCGTGCTCAGTGCAAAACGTGTCAGAAACCACATCATGACTGCTTGGGGTACGGCGATCAGTTTTGTGCTTGTGCTAATCGCAGGAGAAGAAACCATGCAACAGATGCAGGGAGGAAAAGTCCATGACAATTAAACACGTGTTCACTCTCATGCTGG
>CBFHBI010000295.1:0-4765 GCA_965653755.1 uncultured Blastocatellia bacterium | reverse complement strand
CCATACGGCGCAGCGCTCGGCTGCATCGCGCGATCCGTTAGGTACTTTTTGATCGCTACGATGCTTTCTTCCCACATCCGTCGACAATCGTGATCGTCAAACAGAATCGCGGATTTCAAGAGATATTCATAATAACTATCAATCGCCCCGCTGATGTGACTGTCGGTGTCGGTCCATTGGCCGGTCTCGACGTTGATCCCGGTTCCGACCAAACCGATCGGTGAGCGGCGATTATAAATCTCGACTAGCGCGCGCTTCGCTTTGTCATAAAAGATTTTCCGATGAGTGAGACGCGCCAGCGTGCCGAATTCAATCAGCAACGTTCCTGCTTCCGCCGGGTTGGTCACGTTGCCGCGCACCTCGCCGGTTTTGAGGTTCACGTAGCGATACGGCAGCCCGGTCGGCGAATTGAAAACCGGCAGCAGGCGATTGCCGAGATCTTCGGCGAGAGTCAGCAACCGCTTGTCGTTCGTCATTTCATAAACAGAAAGCAGACCGCCGAGCAAACGAATCGTGATTTCGAAATTCTGAACCGAAATGTCTTTGTCGAATGAAAGATGGGTCGCTATGTACTCGCGCGTCGTTCTCGCCTCGTCTTTCAAACCCATCAAGATCATCGTGTCGAGTGCATCGACCGGCGTCATCAAAAGCGGCTCGGCGTACCAATCGTGATAGCTCTTACTGAGCGGCTTCAGATCGTCGTGACCCCAAGCGTACTTCTTGTAGTCATTCCACGCGTGTAGGAATTCGCCGCGCACTTCGTTCGCGCGTTGGCTCTGCTTCGGGCGAACCTGTGCAAAGAGAGGCGAGGCGATCGCGATCAAAAGGACGCAGCAAGCGAGTCGGTGAATCTTCATTGAATCAAATCGACGCGAAGGCAAACCTGCGCGGCTGGAAATGGATTATCAGTCGGTACGCGTCGAATCCAAAATAGAATGGTATAAACACCGGGTTCCCGGTGAAAGAATCTCACCGGCACGCGAAACCTGCCGTCGCGACATTCAAAATCTCCGCGAGACCCGTCGGTGTAAAAGGTGCCGTCCGGCGCCTTGGGTCGCAGCAGGATGTTCTCGTCCGGCAGCGATAGAGAGCGGCGCGTTCTCAGCCATTCGATATCCGGCGGAGTCGGCAATGGCTGATAATACACGGCAACTTCGTGCAGGAAGTGTCTGATGTTGAGCAGTCTTCCAGTCAACATTATCTTCCCGCCACGTTTCAGCTTCTGCGTGATTGGATCGATTTGCAGGTATCGGCCCAAATAAAGTTCATCCAATCTCAAAGTATGTCCGCGATAAGCCAGGCCGAAGCCGACATGCGTGTGAAAGGGATTGACGATCGCCCGGCGATGGCCGTCGTTCGGCGGCAATTCAGCCATCATGTCGCGATGCATATCCAGAAAATCTTCAATCACCGAATTCGGCGCCAGCGATTGAATGTGCTCGGCTGAAGCCACGTTTTCCATCAACGCGTCAATGCCACCCGCGAAGGAGTAACGAAGAAAGGCGTTGCGGCCGTCGCTGCCCCAATGACTGAGAAAGTCTCCCCGCAACATATCGTTGGCGTGCGCGTCGCCCACTTTGCCGGCGAGATCGTCCAATTGCAGACGACGCAAACCAAGGCCGTTGCGTTCCTCGTTCACCAGGTCGAGCAACTTCTGTCGCACCAGCGGAAACTGCCGCTCGTCGAAACCGCCCCGCTCTTCCAGCACCTGACTGCGAACAGCCGAGGCCAACGCCAGAGTGAATGGCGTCGCGAAGTTTACGAATGCTCTGCGATCGAGTTTCAACGCGGTGTCCTCATGCGTTCGATGCAAGTGTAACCGGTTGCGGGTCGCCGAAGCTCTGAGTACACTCAGGAGGCTCTCTAAAAACCGATCTCAAAGAAATGCCGCCGGAGACGGCGGACCGCAGGCAAGCTGCCTGCGCCCCAATCGAAGCCATGAAGATACACGAGTATCAAGCGAAAGAGTTACTGAAAAAATTCAACGTGCCGGTCCCACGCGGTATAGTCGCGCGCTCGCCGGAAGAGGCGTATCAAGCGGCCAAGCAATTGGCGACTGAGCCGGTCGTCGTCAAGGCGCAGATTCATGCGGGCGGCCGTGGCAAAGGCGGCGGCGTAAAGTTGGCGAAGACTGCCGACGAAGCACGCGAATTGGCGAAGCAGATGCTCGGCATGAAATTGATTACGCACCAGACCGGGCCGGAGGGCAGGGAAGTGCGCGTGGTTCTGATCGAAGAAGGTTTGCCAATCGACAAGGAGTTTTACCTCGGTATCGTTTTGGATCGCGGGAGTGGACGTCCGGTTTTCATGGCCTCAGCGGCCGGCGGCATGGACATCGAAGAAGTTGCCGCGAAGACGCCGGAAAAAATTTTCAAAGAGACAATCGATCCGGCCGTCGGCTTCCGTCCATTTCAGGCGAGGAAGCTGGCATTCGATCTCGGTTTGCCGAGTGCATTGATTTCGCAGGCCGCGAAGTTTATGCAAACGCTTTACACGGCTTATGAATCGACCGATGCCTCGCTGGTGGAAATCAATCCATTCCTGCTGACGAAAGACAATCGATTGATTGCGCTTGACGCGAAAATCAATTTCGATGACAACGCGCTGTTTCGTCATCCGGACTTCAAAGACCTGCGCGATCTCAATGAAGAAGAGCCGCTGGAGATTGAAGCGTCGAAATTCGATCTCAACTACATCAAGCTCGACGGCAATATTGCTTGTATGGTAAACGGCGCCGGCCTGGCGATGGCGACGATGGACATCATCAAACTCGCGGGCGGCGAGCCGGCGAATTTTCTCGACGTGGGCGGCGGAGCATCGCAGGAACGCGTCGAAGCGGCATTCCGCATTTTGCTGGCTGACCCAAACGTGCGCGCGGTGCTCATCAACATCTTTGGCGGCATTGTCCGTTGCGATATGGTCGCGCGCGGTGTGGTCGGCGCGGCGAACAATCTCGGCGTTAAAGTTCCAGTCGTGGTTCGCTTGGAAGGAACCAATGTCGAAGAAGGCCAGCGCGTCATTCGCGATTCAGGACTGAACTTCACGGTGGCGAACGGCATGAAGGACGCGGCTGAGAAGGTTGTGGCCCTTGCCGGTTAACCGTGCCGTAGGCACGGGATGTTTATAGCCCGCAGCGCCACTTTAATTTTTTTCCTCCCAATTGGGCAAAATGCGGAGCAATTTGCCCAATTGGGAGGACAGAAAGAAATGGCGTTTGGTTCTATAAACATTCCGCCGCTCCGCGGCGGGACGAGACCGACCCTTTTGAATCGAGAGTTGACTTAGGAAGGAAAGGCCATGGCAAAGACAAACATCGCATGTGCGCAAATCGATTGCGTTCTCGGCGAACCGCAAAAGAATCTCAATAAGATCATTTCTTCGATTCGTGACGCTGCTGAGCGCGATGCGAAACTGGTGATGTTCCCCGAGTGCGCCCTGACTGGCTACGCCTACGAATCGTTAGCCGAAGCCATTCCGTTCGCCGAGCGAATCGACGGCCGTTCAGCCCAGGCCATTGCCGAGGTTTGTCGCGAGACTGACGCCTATGCCGTGGCCGGCTTCATCGAAGCTGACGGCGACAACTATTACAACGCTGCGATGCTGGTCGGACCTGACGGCGTCGTCGGCAATTATCGCAAGACGCACATGCCGTTTCTTGGCATCGATCGTTTTCTGACGCCCGGTGATCGTTTGTATCAAGTATTCGAATTGCCCTTCGGCAAAGTCGGCTTGAACGTTTGTTACGACATCAGCTTTCCCGAACCGGCGCGGGTGCTCAAACTCATGGGCGCAGAATTGATCGCGCTGATTACAAATTGGCCCACGGCGGCGTGGCGTTCTCCCGAATTCGTCGCCGGCACGCGGGCGCTCGAGAATCACGTTTTCTACGCCGCGACTGATCGCGTCGGCACGGAACGCGGCTGGAAATTCATTGGCCGCAGCAAAGTGGCGGACTGCAACGGTGACTCACTAGGTGAAGCGAGCGCCGAAAATGAAGAGTTGCTCATCGTCGCGATTGATTTTCAGGAAGCAAACAACAATCGGATTGTGAACGTGGCCGGATCTTACGAATTCGATCGCATCAAAGATCGACGGCCGGATTTGTACTCTCGCATCACCGGCTCCGTTGCGAGCGAAGCAAAGGCCGCAACGGCGGAATAAATGATCGCCCGCAGACTCTTGCGGGTTCTGGTCCAGCTTTGCCGCGTTGGATTGGCGGCGCTTTTTCTTTTCACGGCCGGGGCCAAGCTTTGGATCCTGACAACGTTCGCCGGCAACGTCGCGGAACTTCTCAGCTCGGCAAATTTCGATTATCAACGCTGGCAATGGCCGGTGACGATTGCCGTCATCGCGTTTGAAATCATCGCCGCGCTATTGCTGCTCATCCCGCGAACAGTGCGACTCGGAGCGATCCTCTCCGGACTGCTGTTGATTGGCTTCAGCGCGTTCGCGCTCTACTACGTTTACGTCTTGCACGGCGAGCCGCTGGAGTGCGGCTGCTTCGGGAACATCATTGGTAGTCAATTGGGATTGAAGACCGCGTTGCGGAATCTGGTGTTGCTGATTCCGGTAGGGATCGTGTTTTGTCAGAACCGCCTGCGGTAGCGGGCGGTTGATCTTGCGGGTAATAGTTGCTTGGGCTAACCGCCCGCTACCGCAGGCGGTTCTGACGCATCCGCGCGATTTCGTATTTGGTGTTATCGATCCGTTCCTGCGCGTCGGGATGATCTGAGAACAACGAGCCCAATAAATCCGAGTCGCTTTC
>CBFHBI010000294.1:0-4782 GCA_965653755.1 uncultured Blastocatellia bacterium | reverse complement strand
TGGAGAAGGGAAATCTGCGTTGCGAAGCGAACGTTTCGGTGCGCCGCCACGGAGATACGACTATCGGAACCAAAGTCGAATTGAAAAATCTTAACTCAGTTCGTTTTATGCAGAAGGCGATTGAGTTCGAAGTCGAGCGGCACATCAAGACTTTGGAAGAGGGCGGCCGTCTCGTGCAGGAGACGCGTCTGTGGGATGAGCGACTAAGCGAGACGCGGCCCATGCGTTCGAAAGAAGAAGCGCACGACTATCGATATTTTCCTGAGCCTGATTTGCCGCCGCTGGTCGTCTCGGCAGATTTTGTCGAGAACGTTCGCGCCTCGCTTCCTGAGCTCCCTGGTCCGCGCGCGAAGAGATTCACTGAACAATACAGTTTGTCTTATGCGGATGCTTCTCAACTAACTAGCGATCGCTCACTGGCGGATTATTACGAAGCCGCCGTCGCTGGCAGCGGCGGCAACGCGCGCGGGACGGCGAACTGGATTCGTTCCGAGCTATTGCGCGAATTGGAGAACGCGGGGCTCACGGCTGACAAGTCACCGGTGCCCGCAAGCGAACTAGGCGCGCTGGTGCGCATGATCGACGAAGACAAAATCAGCGGCAAGCAAGGCAAGGATGTGCTGGTCGAAATGTTCCGGACGGGTAAGACTGCGGCTGCCGTGATCGCAGAGAAGGGGCTGGTCCAGGTCAGCGACACCGGCGAAATCGATCGCGTGATCGATGAAGTCATGGCGGCCAATCCAAACCAGCTCGCGCAGTATCGCGGCGGCAAAGAAGCGTTGTTTGGATTCTTTGTCGGCCAGGTGATGAAGGCATCAAAAGGCAAAGCCAATCCGAAAATCGTGAACGAGCGATTGAAAGAGAAACTGACATCGTGAGCGGAGCGCGGGCATCCCTGCCCGCATGAGCGCGGAGCGCGAACAGTTTTTCTTGAAACATATTGAGCGTGCTGCGCACGCTTTGCGGGCAAGGATGCCCGCGCTCCAATCGGAATGAATCTCAAAAACAAAGTCGCAATCGTCACCGGCGGCACGAAAGGAATCGGCCGCGCGATAGCCGGCGCGTTGTTGCGCGAAGGCGTCAAGGTTTGTATCTCCGCGCGTCACGTTGACGGCGTTGAATTCGAAGATTTAACCGACGCTGGCGTCGGACACGCGTTTGTGTGTCCGTGTGACGTTCGTGATTATCAGCAAGTCAAAGCGCTAGTTGATTACGCTGTCAGGGAACTTGGCGGCGTTGACATTTTGGTTAACAACGCGGGCATCGGGATGTTCGAAACTGTCGAAGAGACTTCGCCCGAAGATTTCCGCGCGGTCCTGGAGACCAATCTGTTCGGCGTCTTTCATTGTTGTCACGCCGCGATTCCGAAGATGAAGCAACGCGGCGGCGGCTACATCATCAACATCTCTTCGCTGGCGGGGGCGAATCCGCATCCGCGCATGGCTGCCTACAACGCTTCGAAGTTTGGGCTCAACGGATTCAGCGAGGCGTTGATGCAGGAAGTGCGCCACGACAACATCAAAGTCAGCTACATCATGCCCGGTTCGGTAAATACCGAATTCGGCGGCGACTCGCCCAGCGATGAAAAGAGTTGGCAGTTGACGCCGGAGGACGTTGCACGAGTCGTGATCGATCTGCTGCATCACGACGATCGGTCGTTGCCCAGCCGCGTTGAGATTCGTCCGAGCAAGCCACCACGGAGATGAATCGATGAAGAAACATTGTCAGAGGATGATCTGGAGTTTGCTGCTGATCTGCTCATGGCTGTGGTCCATATCGCTCGCGCAAACGGCAACTGAGTCGCCCAAGCTGGTCGAATCGCGGAATTTGAACGCGCAGGTAATCAAACTGTACGGTGAGAAGAAGTACGATGAAGCGTTGCCGGTCGCCAAGCAGGCTCTGCAACTCCGTGAAGAAGCGCTTGGACTCGAGCATCCGGACTTAGTGCCGTTATTAACCAATCTTGGTTATCTCTATGAAGCAAAACAGAAGTTTAGTGACGCTCGATCGGTATTTGATCGAGCATTAATAGTAGCTGAAAAGATCTTTGGCGCTGACGATTTAAGACTCGCTAAGATCCTGGATGAACTTGGCTATGTCGCGTTTCAGCAACACGACGATCATAAAGCGATTGATTTCTTAACTCGTTCGCTGATAATAACCAAGAAGGCTTTTGGACCCGAAAACCCGGAAATCACACTAACCGCCTTTTCACTCGCCGAAATTTACCGCATTGACCACGAGTACGAGAAAGCAGAATCACTGTATCAAGCGGTGATACGAATTAGGGAGGCACTCAACAAGAAAGACGATGATGAACTGGTCCGAGCACTGGAGAGTTATTTAGTTATGTTGTTCGTTCAGAAGAGAACCGACGACGCCGCGCAAGTGCAGAAAAAGCTCGGTGAATTGCTTGCACAAAAAGGAGTAGTTGAGGGAGGCGTCTTGAACGGAAAGGCGCTGAAGCTGGCGCAACCTGCCTATCCGATGGCCGCGCGAATGGATCGGGCCTCCGGTTCTGTGCACGTACGAGTCCTAATCGACGAAACGGGTAAAGTGATTTCAGCGCAGGCTATCAATGCGGGCTCGACTAACCTAGCTTTGGTGAACGCCGCCGAAGACGCGGCCCGCCATTCTCTTTTCACCCCCACCGTCCTTTCCGGTGTAGCGGTTAAGGTTTACGGCATCATTATTTATAACTTCATAGCCCAATAATGCGAGCCGTCGTCCAGCGCGTCACGCGCGCCTCAGTCACAGTCGAAAGTGAAGTTATTGGCGCGATTGATAACGGCCTCGTCGTGCTGGTGGGTATCGCGCGCGATGATACGAAAGTCGAAGCTGCCTATCTCGTCGATAAAATCACAAACCTGCGCATCTTTGACGACGAAGCGGGAAAGATGAACCTTTCCGTCAAAGACGTGAATGGCGCGCTGCTGATCGTTTCGCAATTCACCTTGTATGGCGATGTGCGGCGCGGCTTGCGGCCTTCGTGGATCGACGCGGCGCCGCCGGAAATCGCCGAGCCGCTGTACGAATTCTTCGTGCGCCAGGCGCGCGCGTCAGTCGATAATGTGGCCACCGGAAAATTTCAGGCCATGATGCAGGTCGAGTTGATTAATGACGGACCAGTGACGATACTGCGTGACAGTAAGAAATTATTTTGAGTTGTTTCAGAAGCCCGACCGTGAGGGAGGGCACGCTTGCAAGTCGCGCCCACCCTTACGGTCGGGCTTCTGACACTAACTCTGACGATCTAGGAGTAACTGAGGGTGAAAAAATTAATTGCCGCTATATTTCTGCTCACGGTTGTCGTATTCACTTCCTGCAATCAATCAAATTCAAATAACACACCGAACAAGACGACGGGGCCGGGCTTGGCTAGCGAAAACGGCAACGTCAAGACGGGCGTCAAACCGCAAGCCGACGCGCAGGTGGCTGTGATCGAAACCGCCGACTACGGTCGTATCGTCGTCGAACTTTATCCGAACATCGCGCCGCAGATGGTCGAGCGCTTCAAACGTTTGATTAATGAACAGGTTTATGATGGCACCGCGGTTCATCGCATCGATTCGGGACTGGGAATCATTCAGGGCGGCGATCCTCTGACGAAGGGCGGCAACAAAGCGATGTGGGGCACCGGCAATTCGGCATACTCGAATGTGCCGGCCGAGTTCAGTGACATTCCCTACGAACGCGGCACGTTAGGCGCCGCACGTACCAACGACATCAATACCGCGAATTGCCAATGGTTCATCACGCTCAAACGACAACCGGCATTTGATAAGAAGTACACCGTGTTCGGGAAAGTGATCGATGGGATCAAGAATGCCGAAGTGATCATGGCCGCCCCGACTGAGAAGTCGAATTGCGCCCCGAACGATCAAGATCCCGCGTGCTCGCGACCCGCCGACAAGGTTGTAATTAAAAGCGTCACACTCCAGCCGCGATCGAATTTTCCGTAGGAGCGCCGTCGGAGCGCCCGCATCCCTGCGGGCGGTTCGCGCGCATCCTGCGCGCAGACAGTCAGTAATGCGACTCTCACCCCATAAGGAATCAACCCTCGGTTGGCACAGCCGTGGCTACCTTCCGCATTTTGACGGTGGTGAGCTTTCTCAATTCATCACTTTCAGATTATACGACTCCCTGCCGCGCGAAGTGCTCGTCCGATGGAAGGAAGAACTAAAGCTGCAACCGAGTGCCGCAGCCCATCGCTCATGCGAAAGCGGGTCGAAGTTTATCTCGATCGAGGCCACGGCAGTTGTTATTTGCGTAACGCCGATGTCGCATTCATGGTTCAGCACGCGCTATTGTTTCATGACAAAGCCAAGTATCGTTTGAGCGCTTGGGTCATCATGCCGAATCATGTGCACTTACTCTGCACGCCGTTGCAAGGACATTCGCTCGCCGACATCATGCACTCGATCAAGTCGTTTACTTCTAATGAAGCAAACAAGATGCTGAATCGGAGCGGAAAATTCTGGCAGAAGGAATACTTTGATAGGTACATTCGCAATGCGAGACAGTTTTCTCGGGCAGTGACGTACATTGAAAACAATCCAGTGAAGGGCCACCTTTGCGAGACAGCGGAGGATTGGCCGTTTAGTAGTGTGGCGTTTCGTCCGAGATAGACGGCAGGCAGGATGCCTGCGAACCGCCCGCAAGGATGCGGGCGCTCCTACACTTTCGGAAACAAAATCGGCAATGCGATCTCAGCGGTATACATACACCGCGCATTGTGACCGCACAAGGGCACCACCACAATCTGATGCTTGGCGTTGTACT
>CBFHBI010000293.1:0-4785 GCA_965653755.1 uncultured Blastocatellia bacterium | reverse complement strand
GAACCGTCAGCCTGGCGGAACCGATCGAAGATGTACGGCAGGAACTCAGGCTTGATTCCGACGCCGTTATCTGTCACCGAAATGCTGACCTGTGAGTCCTGGTTCGTAAGTCTCACGTTGACGCGTCCATGCTTGGGAGTGAATTTGATCGCGTTGCTGAAGAGATTCCAGAGGATTTGTTGCAGACGGTTCGGATCGCCCATCACCGGAAAGACGCGCTCACCGAGATCAACCTCGAATTGGATCTGTTTAGCTTCGAACGCCGGGCGCACAGATTCGATCGCTGCATTGATGACGGTCGATAGATCGACGACGTGAAGATCGATTTGCAACTTGCCGCTGATGATGCGCGACACGTCGAGCAGATCGTCGATGAGCCGCGACTGCGCGTGCGCGTTGCGTTCGATCGTTTCCAGCGCGCGCGATAACTGGGCGTCGTCCAGAGTGTTTTGGCGCACGATGTGACTCCAGCCCAGAATCGCCGTCAGCGGCGTGCGCAATTCATGCGACAGCGTCGCCAGGAATTCATCTTTCGTGCGGTTCGCCAGTTCCGCGTCGGCGCGCGCGGCTTGTTCGCGAACCAAAAGCTTTGCGCGTTCTTCTTCGGCCTGTTTGCGCACGGCCATTTCCAGTCCGAGCTCCGTCGCGTGTTTCTGCGCTTCGGTGTAGAGCCGCGCGTTCTCGTAAGCGACGCCCACTTGCGTAGCCAGCGTGGCGGCCAGACGCTCGTCAGCCTCGGTGATGTCATCACCGTCAATCTTGTTCAGCAAGTAAACCCAACCGCACACACCGGCAGCAGAAAGAACCGGCGCGGCCAGGAGCGACTCGGTCATTTCCAAAACGACTTCGCCCGAGCCGCACTTCTCGCCTTCGTTCAACCGCAGCGGCCGTTGCTCGACGACGACGCAGTCGAGCGCTGTTTGCAGCGGCGCGGGGATTTCACAGCTGGTCGTATCCGCTAAGTCGTTGCTGGAAAAATAAGCAAACACCTTCTTGCTCTTGTCGAGCAATCCGACGGCGGCGGTCTCAGCCTGGACCAGATTGCGGGCCGAACGACAGAACTTCGCCAAAACCAATTGCGGGTCGTGTTCTTTCACCAATTCATGGCCCAACTGGATTAGCAGTTTCAATCGATGCAGGTTGGTATTTTCAATCTCCGCATTCTTTTCCCGGAGCAACTGCGCCTGCCGCCGAATCTCGCGGTTCTTTCTGAATAGATCGACGAAGACATTGACTTTCGAACGAAGAATGTCCGGGTCCACCGGTTTGACGATATAGTCCACCGCGCCGAGCGAATAGCCGCGGCTGAGATGATTGACGCCGGTGCTGTTCGCGGTCAGGAAAATGATGGGGGTGTCGCGCGATTTTTCGCGGCCGCGAATCAACTGGGCCGTCTCGAGTCCGTCGATGCCGGGCATATAAACGTCGAGCAGGACCACCGCCACCTCGTTATTGAGGAGATAACGCAACGCATCCTTGCCGGACGAAATCGGAATCAGGTTTCGGTCGGGCCCCCGCAAGATCGACTCCAGCGCCAGAAGGTTCGTGGGGCTGTCATCGACCAGCAGAATGTTTATTCGCTCTTCGTTCTGTGAATTACTCATTTCCCTCGTCCTGACGGGAGAGCCAAACCCGCAACAACGACAGCAGATGATCGATGTCGAGCGGTTTTGAAATGTAATCGGAGGCCCCCACTTCGAGACAATGATCGCGGTCCGCCTTCATCGCCTTCGCGGTGAGCGCGATGATGGGTAGCTGTTTGAACCGGGCCATCTGTCGAATCGCGGTGATCGCTTCATAGCCATCCATCTCAGGCATCATGATATCCATCAGCACTGCTTCGATCCCGTCCGTCGCTTGCAGCAGCTTGATGCCTTCCTGTCCGTTCTCGGCGTGGAGCACGTTCATCTTGTAACTTTCGAGCGTGCTGGTCAGCGCAAAGATGTTGCGCACGTCATCGTCAACAATCAGCACTTTGCGCCCCGACAATACGGGGTCCTTGCGTTTCACCAGTTCGAGCATCTGGCGTTTAGGCTCGGGCAGGTTTGCTTCCACGCGATGCAGGAACAGAGCGGTTTCGGCGAGCAGACGCTCGGGCGAGTCAGCTTGCTTGATGATGATCGAAGCCGCGACGCGTTTCAGTTGCGTCTCCTCCTTTCGCGTCAATTCCTTGCCGGTATAAACAATGATCGGCAGATCGCGGCGGCCGAGGTCTTTTTGCAATTTGTCGATCAACTCAAATCCCGTCATGTCGGGTAGCTTGAGATCGAGCACCATGCAATCGAAAGCTTCGTCCGCCAGCTTGGTTAAGGCCTCCTGTCCCGTTTCAACGGCCGTCGTGTAAACATCGCCGTTGCCGATTAGCTCGACCACGCTCATGCGTTGGACTTCGTCGTCTTCGACGAGGAGCAGTTTGCGCGGTCCCCGTTCTGTGAATTGATTGATCTGATCGAAGGCCGTCGCGAGATCGTCGTTCGTCAGAGGTTTTTGCCAATGCCGGAAGGCACCGTGACGCAGGGCCCGCCGGCGCTGTTCTTCGACGGTAATGATGTGAACGGGAATGTGTCTGGTCTTGGCGTCGTGTTTCAATCGATCGAGGATGGTCCATCCATCTCGATCCGGCAGACGAATGTCGAGAGTGATCGCGACCGGATCGAATTTGTGCGCGAGCGCCAGCGCATGTTGTCCGGTGGTGGCCACCAGCCCTTTGAATCCCTTTTCGCGCGCTTGCTCCAGCAGAATCCTGGCAAATGGCACGTCGTCTTCAACTATCAGCACGCAACGCTCGCCCTCTTCGATTTCGTTGCGGTCGTCGATGATGGGAGCGGGCTCGCTTCCATTTTGATTCAGCAGGTCTCGGCTGACGCTCTCAGCCGGGGTCCATGCAGCCTGAATCTCCGAAAGTGCTTTCGGTGCTTTCGTGGCTGCCGGATTTGTCAGGCTGCGCGCCGGCATGTAATTGCGCGGCAGGAACAACGTAAAGGTGCTGCCTTCGCCCGGCGAACTGTTGACGCGAATCTCACCGCCCAACAGGCGCGCAATCTCACGGCTGATCGAAAGGCCCAGGCCCGTGCCTCCATATTTGCGGCTGGTGGTGCCGTCGGCTTGCTGAAATGCCTCGAAGATAATTCGTTGCTTGTCTTCCGGAATTCCGATGCCCGTGTCCGTCACTGAGAAGGCAATCACCTCCTCAGCCCGGTTCAGCGAATCAAGGTAATACTTCTCGGTCGGCGATGCTTCTTCGATGCGCAACACGACGTTCCCTTGTTCGGTGAATTTGAAAGCGTTCGACAGCAGGTTCATGAGAATCTGCTGCAGACGCTTGTCGTCGGTAACGAGCGTGGGGCCGAGATCGGGGCTGCGCTCGATGGCGAAGCCAAGCTTCTTGTCCTGGGCAAATTGATGGAAGCTCCGTTCGAGTTGCTCGGCGATATCGTCAAGCGAAACATCGGAAACTTCTATGCCCATCATGCCGGATTCAATCTTCGACAAGTCGAGAATGTCGTTGATCAGCGAGAGCAGGTCGGAACCCGACGAGTGAATCGTCTCGGCGAATTGAACCTGCTTGGGCAGCAGGTTGTCTTCGCTGTTTTCCGCCAATTGGCGCGAGAGAATCAGCATGCTGTTCAGCGGCGTGCGCAACTCATGCGACATGTTCGCCAGGAACTCGGACTTGTACTTAGAAGTGAGCGCGAGTTGTTCGGCCTTCTCTTCCATCTCCCAGCGGGCTTCTTCGACTTCGCGGTTCTTGGCTTCGACTTCGGCCTTTTGCCGCGCCAGCAAAGCGGCTTTGTCCTGCAATTCTTCGTTGGTCTTGCGCAACTCTTCCTGCTGGCTCTTCAGAAGTTCTTCCGATTCACGGAGGGACTCGGCTTGCTGCTCGAGCTGTTCGTTGGTTTTCTTTAATTCATCCTGTTGCGATTGCAGCTCGGCCGCGAGCGATTGAGATTGCAGCAGCAAGTCTTCAGTTCTGGTATTGGCTTCGATCGTATTGATCACGATGCCGATACTTTCAGTGAGCTGGTCGAGGAAGGTCAGGTGCGTATCGCTGAAGTGGTGGAAGGTCGATAGCTCGATGACAGCCTTCGACTCGCCTTCAAACAAGACCGGCAGCACGACGATATTATTTGGCGGCGCTTCGCCGAGACCCGACGTGATGTGCACGTAATTCGACGGCACGTTGGTGACCAGGATGCGTTCCTTCTCGAGTGAACACTGGCCCACCAGCCCTTCGCCGGCGTGAAATTCGTTCGCCAGATTCTTGCGTTTGTTGTAAGCGTAGCCGCCGAGTAATTTCATGACCGGCTCGCCATTGTCGCTGTTGTTGACGTAGAAGACGCCCTGCTGCGCATCGACCAGCGGCGCCAACTCCGACAAGACCATCTGCGCGACGGTCTTCATGTCGCGCTGGCCTTGCAGCATGCGGGTGAAACGCGCGAGGTTCGTCTTGAGCCAGTCCTGCTCGGTATTCTTCGAAGTCGTTTCTTTCAGATTGAGGATCATCTCGTTGATGTTGTCCTTCAACGCCGCGACTTCGCCCTGCGCTTCTACCGTAATCGATCGCGTGAGATCGCCCTTGGTCACCGCCGTTGACACCTCAGCGATCGCGCGCACCTGGTTGGTCAGGTTCGCCGCCAGACCATTCACGTTGTCGGTCAAGTCGCGCCACGTTCCGGCGGCGCCGGGCACGTTGGCCTGGCCGCCGAGCTTGCCCACGACGCCGACTTCGCGGGCCACGGAACTAACCTGATCCGCAAACGTCGCGAGCGTGTCGGTCATGTTGTT
>CBFHBI010000292.1:0-4789 GCA_965653755.1 uncultured Blastocatellia bacterium | reverse complement strand
CGGCCGGTTAGTTCGCCGGCGCGGCGCGCGTAATCGGGATTTCCGGTCGCGGCGATCGCCATGTTCCACGGAAAATTGACAGTGTCGTCGAAGCGCATTCCGGAACCCGCCTCAAGATCTGCTGAAATCAATAAAGGATACTTCGCAAGTTCCTGCATGCGATTCACAAGCATCACTGTTTCATAAACCGGGCCGCGAAATAGAACTATGCCGCCAACATGGTTATCGACGATCTGATGACGCAGAGCTTTGAATGCTTCGCTGTCCTGATTCAAGAACGTCGCATTGACTCCGATTGAAAACAGTTGGCCGATCTTTTCATCGAGCGACATTTGCTGCAGTTGCTTATCGGCCCACTTCAGCGCTTCGCTTGAGGGTTTGCGTGAATAAGACTTGGGTTTCGATTCGCTGGCCGGATTCGGCTCGAAAGTTGACGCACGAGAAATGCGGATGTCCGGAACCGATCCGAGCAGCAGGGCGCAGACGATCGAGGCGACTATTGAAAAAGTTGTCGATCGGTATTTCATGAAATCATTCAATGGTTTTCGGTGGCGGGCGCGATAGTCTGAGCCGGCGTAAGCAGGCTAATCAAATATCCGCTGCCAAAGCAGATCGTCGTGCCAAACAAAACATACCAGGTCCACGCAACGGCGGAAGCGAACTCGATTCTGACAAACAGCATGAACGCGAGCGAAAGCGCCATGCCGGTCATGACTCCGATCTGACTCGCGCGCTTCGTCAGCACGCCCAACAAAAATGCGCCCAGCATTGGGCCATAGACCAGCGACGCGATTGTCAAACCGGTGGTGAAGACTGAACCCCAACTGCGAGCCAGAATGGCAATGCCAATCAAGACAAATCCCCAGGCCGCGGTCAACCAGCGCGAAAGCTTCAA
The DNA here is from genome assembly GCA_965653755.1 of uncultured Blastocatellia bacterium. Classification (GTDB taxonomy): domain Bacteria; phylum Acidobacteriota; class Blastocatellia; order Pyrinomonadales; family Pyrinomonadaceae; genus UBA11740. The sequence continues at coordinate 3,894 of CBFHBI010000292.1, read as the reverse complement.
TAAATCTTCATCGCTCGCTTGGGGCCGCAGCACCGGCCGGTAAAAATCGATGACGGTGCTCGACGACAGCGAATTCAGCGAGCCGCTCAGATTTGACATCGCGGCCGCGAAGATCGCAGCGATGACTAAACCAGAGACGCCGTGCGGCAGACGCTGCACGATGAAGGTGGGAAAGATTTCGTCGTTGGTCGCCAGCTTCGTCGTTAGCGGTTGGTACTTGTAATAAACATAAAGCATCACGCCGATGGTGAGGAACAAGGCAAATTGAAAAAGCACGACAAAGCCGCTGAGGATCAGGGCCTTCTGACTTTCGCGCTTATTGCGGCACGTCAACAAACGTTGCACCAGCAATTGGTCAGTTCCATGCGAAGCCATCGTCAGAAACGTCCCGCCCAACAGCCCGGCCCAGAAAGTGAAGGGCACGCTTAAATCAAATTTGAACGAGGCGAATTGAAACTTGCCGGCAGCCGCGGCTTCCGCAGCAATCGTGGACCACCCGCCCGGAACCAGATGCAGCAACTCGTACGCGGCCAGTAACGAACCTCCAATGTAGATGATCAATTGAATCAGATCAGTCCAAATTACTGCCGCGATGCCGCCCTCAAAAGTATAGACAAGCGTGAGCACACCCACGATCACAATCGACCAAAGCCAAAGATGCGGCAGACCGGGACTGCTCGAACCGAGCACGGCGCTTAGCACGAGTGACGCCGCAAAAACCCGCACGCCCTCTGCTAACGCGCGCATCAACAGGAAGAGCGACGCGGCGAAATTCTTCGCCTGCACGCCGAACCTATTCTTTAACAGCTCGTACGCCGTCAAGAGATTGCCGCGAAAGTATGCCGGGATGAAAAGCAGGCTAATCACAATTCGCGCGACGATGTAGCCAAGCACGACTTGAAGATAAGTGAAATTGCCGCCCAGCTCCGGCCGCGCGTAATTGGCATATGCCAACGCGGGCACGCCGATGAGCGTCAGCGTGCTGGTCTCAGTGGCAACAATCGATAGGCTGATGACGATCCATGAAGTGTTCTTATCGCCAAGGAAATAATCTTTGACGGTGCGTTGGGACTTGCGAAACATCACGCCGAAGGCGGTGATGCCGGCGAGATACGCAACGAGAACCAGGTAATCAATAGTTGAGAAACCCATACTAGGTTCGGAGTCTTTAGGCGGCTTTTTTTATCGCGCCGTCAGGCGCGAAATGTTTATAGCCTATCTGGTCGCTTATGATTAGCGATTTGAGCGAAATGAAATGAATTTCATTTCGCTCAAATCGCCCCAACGGTGCATGCGCGTTTCTATAAACATCAAGCTCCTAACGGAGCTTTAGCCAACCAATCGCCTCGCTAATTACGCCTTGCGACCTTGCCAGCGCCGCCTCTACTTCTTCTCTTGATCGACCCGTCTGGCTCATAACTAACGCGACCGGCAACTTTCCATCAGCTCTATCCAGAGTCGCTTGCGCCTCAGCTTCGCTCAATCCGGCTTCGGATTTTAATATTCTAATTGCGCGCGCGTGCAACTTCACGTTCCGCGTCTGCACGTTCGTCATGCGTTAGCCGGTGACGTAACCGAGCTTGATCATCGTCGCCGTCTAAATCATATTCAAGATCAATTTCTGAGCGGTGCCGGCTTTCAAACGGGTCGAACCCGCGATTACTTCCGGCCCGACGAGCGGCACGATCGGAATCTCGGCAGCTTTGGCTATCGCCGAATGAGGGACGCAAGTAATCGCAATCGTCAGGGCGCCAATTTCTCTCGCGTGCTCAATCGCTCCGACTGTGTAAGGTGTGCGGCCCGATGCTGCAACTCCGACCAGCGCATCAGCTTTCGTGAATCCGCGCTCGTCTAGATCGCGCGCGCCGGCCGCCGCGTCGTCTTCGGAAGCTTCGACCGCGCGATAACATGCGTCATATCCGCCTGCGATGATTGCTTGCACCAGGTCCGCGGAGACGCCAAATGTCGGCGGACACTCTGACGCGTCAAGTACACCGAGCCGTCCCGACGTTCCGGTGCCGATGTAAAAGAGCCGGCCGCCATCACGGAGACGCTCGACGATTCCATCGACCGCGTGGGCCACTTCCGACAAGACTCCACGCACAGCTGCCGGGACGCGCGCGTCTTCGTCATTCATCAGACGAACGATCTCCTCAGTCGATGACGAACTTATGCTTTCGGTGAGCGGGTTCTCTTGTTCGGTTAAGGGAAGCGATTCAGGGCCCGGCATCGGATTAAGGAGTGCGCCGATTTTACACCGCGAGCGGAAGCCTTTGCAGGTTTTCCTGCGCCATGCGCGCCGCAGCAATCGTGGGCGAGAAACTTGGATTATCGATGAAAGCGCTTTTGGCGTGACGCTTGATTTGTTCACGCAAAGGTTCAGTCACTAATTCACCTGCGGCAAAAACTCCGCCGACGAACGCGACTTGAAATCGCTCGTGTTCCATTTTCAATTTGCGGACGACCGTAACGGCGGCTTTGCCGAGTTCCTTGCCGGCCTCTTTGAGAATCTCCTGGGCGACTTCATCGCCGTCGCGCGCAGCTTGAATCACCAATTTGCTGAAGCCGGCAATACGATCGTTGGTAATCGTCGGCGCATAAATCGCCGTAGCTAGATCGTCCGGCGTGGCTACTTGAAAGAATTCGCACGCGGCCGTAGTCAAAGAAGTCTTTGGTCCACGCTCGTCGGTCGCGCGCGCGACCGCTTGCAATGCACGACGAGCGATCCATGAGCCGCTGCCGTCATCACCCGCGACGGGTCCCCAACCGCCGGCGTATGCTCGTTTGCCCTGTCGATTCATCCCGACGGCAATCGAGCCCGTTCCCGATATCACCACGATGCCGGGCCTTCCGTCCGTCGCGCCATAAAGCGCGATATCGCCGTCGCTCACCAGTTCGACGTTCTTAATGCCGAGGGTTTGCACCAGCGCGTCGTGCATGCGCGCTCGCACGTCTTTGCGGCGAATACCCGCCAGGCCCACGCCTGCGACGACAAGATCGTCTCGATGAATTAACGCAGCAGCGCAGGCTTTATCAACCGCTTCGCGAATTGCGGTAGCTCCATTCGCGATTCCGACGCGCAGCGGGTTCGATGGTCCGGCCGCGCCCTCGCCGAGAATTCTCTCGCCATTCATGACTACCGCGCGAGTGCGCGTGCCACCACCATCGACGCCAATGACCAACCGTCTTAAAGGCGCAAGCCGACGCGGCAGAATCTCGACTGTTTGTACCGAAGTCGTCATCTGAGTGATTCGATGTCCGGGAGGGCTCCTGAGATTTCCATTCTAGGCAACGTCGAATCCATAATGGAAACTAAAAGATCTTATTCCTCTGATAACCCATTTTGATGTACAGTGTGCCGTATGGACATCCGACAAATAAAAGCTTTTGTGGCCATCGCTGAAACCGGCACCTTCACTGCGGGCGCGGCGCGCGTGCACGTGACCCAGGCGGCGATCAGCATGCAGATTCGGCAGTTGGAAAACGAAACCGGCGCACAATTGTTCGTGCGCGCGCCGCGCAAAGTGATTCTGACTGAAGCTGGAGAAAGACTGCTGGAACGCGCGTACGTGATCCTGCGCGAACACGACGCCGCGCTCGAAGAGATGGCCGCGTTGACCGGCGCGCATCGTGGACGTTTGCGGATTGGCAGTGCGTCCGCGATGGTCTCGGCCGATCCTTTGCCGCAGCTTCTGCGCGAATTGAAGAAGACTCACGAAGTGGTTGAGACGTCTGTTTCGTCAGGCACCAGCGAGGAATTGGTTCAGCAGGTGCTCGCCGGTGAATTGGATGTCGCGTTCGTTTCATTGCCGGTTGAAGCGCGCGGCATTCAGACAGAGGTGTTGAGCGAAGATTACCTGGTGGCGATTGCTTCGCCGCGTCATAAACTGGCAA
>CBFHBI010000291.1:0-4807 GCA_965653755.1 uncultured Blastocatellia bacterium | reverse complement strand
GGAGCGAGAAGCTTTGGGATCGTGATCTCGATAAATCTCTCGTCCCTCTGGGACGAACCCCAGGGCATCCACACGCAACTACCCACTAACTGAGACAGACCAGGACAAAAATCTCAAAGCTTTTCGGAGCGTTTGCTTTTCTCATTTCTCTCTTGGTTACCACTGCGGCCCAAACCACTGATAACTATGAGCCTGGGCCTGACTCGAAACCGCAACCCGGTGTGCCGAAAGGCGAAGTTCTCAAATTCGTTTTTGAAAAATCGAAAATTGTTCCCGGCACCACTCGCGATTACTGGATCTATGTGCCGGCCCAGTACCGGCCCGATCAGCCCGCCTGTGTTTACGTGCAACAGGACGGCGTTCGGTTTGAAGCGCCGGTTGTCTTCGATAACCTGATCAATCGGAAAGAGCTGCCGGTTATCATCGGCGTGTTTGTCGCGCCCGGAGTAGTCAAAGCGCAGGAAACCGCTAAGGCGCTTGATCGATTCAATCGCAGTTACGAATACGACGGCCTCGGTGATGCTTATGCAAGGTTTTTGCTCGAAGAGCTTCTGCCGGATGTTGAGACAAAGAAGGCTTCTGACGGTCGTGCCATCAAGCTGTCTCACAACGGCAATGACCGCGCGATTGGCGGGTCAAGCAGTGGCGCGATTGCTGCTTTCACTGCTGCCTGGGAGCGGCCGCGTGAATTCTCGCGCGTGTTCAGCGCCATTGGCACCTATGTCGATTTGCGCGGCGGCCTGCGCTACCCAACATTGATTCGGAAATACGAACCTAAGCCGATTCGCGTCTTTCTCCAGGATGGCTCGAATGATAATAACCGCTATGGCGGCGACTGGTGGATGGCGAATCAGACGATGGAACGGGCGCTGACGTTCGCGGGGTACGAAGTGCAACACGTCTGGGGCGATGGCGGACACACGGGCAAGCACGCGACGATGATCTTTCCTGATGCTATGCGCTGGCTTTGGAAGGATTGGCCCAAGCCGATCACCGGCGCACAGACACAGAATGACACGCTCACAGCGATTTTGATTCCGGGCGAAGATTGGCAACTCGTTAGCGAAGGCTACAAATTTGTCGAAGGCCCAGCAGTTAACGCCAAAGGCGAAATTTTCTTCAATGACGTGACCAACAGCAAGACCTACAAGATTGGCTTGGACAACAAAGTCGCGGAGTTCATCGCCGATTCAAAGCGTGGGAACGGTCAGGCGTTTGGTCCTGATGGCAAACTGTATGCAGTCGCAATGGGTGAGAAGAAGGTATTTGCTTATCACGACGGCAAGCAGGAAGTGGTTGCCGAAGGGTGGATTGGTAACGACATCACGGTCGCCCATAACGGTAATATTTATGTTACAAATCCTCCCGCCGACAATGAGATCGCGCCTAGCAAGGTCTGGTTAATCAAACCTAACGGCGAAAAAATGGTGGTCGATACCGGTTTAAAATATGCGAACGGCATTACGCTTTCACCCGATCAGGCCCTCCTCTATGTAACCGACTATCGTTCGCATTGGGTTTACAGCTACGTCATCAAGGCCGATGGATCGCTCGATAACAAGCAGCGTTTCTTTTGGTTGCATGCAGCCGACGCATCTGACCAAAGCAGCGCCGATGGTATTCGGGTTGATCGCGACGGCCGCCTCTATGTGGCCACTAACATGGGAATTCAAGTTTGCGATCAGGCGGGCAGAGTGCAATGCATTATTCCGACGCCGAACGGCAGACTCTCGAATCTGACCTTTGGAGGTGAGCATTTCGATACTCTGTTTGCTACCTGCGGTGACCGCGTTTACAAAAGGAAAATGAAGGTCGTCGGCGCGAACGCTTGGGATACTCCGAATAAGCCGGCGGCGCCACGGCTGTGATGATCTCTGTGCGTGACTCGTCAAGTCGCCCCTCGTTTCCAAGTCCATGCGTATTGCTTATTCGGAACTTCATGGTTTGCTGCAAAGAATCCTCATTGAGAAGGGTTTTGAAATTCAACGTGCGGATTTGTGTGCCCGACTGTTTGTTGATGCCAGTCGCGACGGAGTTCATTCACATGGCTTGAATCGCTTCCCGCGATTTATCAAAACAATCGAGAACGGAATAGTCGATATCCACGCGACGCCGGAATTAGTCAGCAGCCGCGGCGCGTTGGAGCAATGGGATGGGCATCGCGGCGCCGGCAATCTGAGTGCATATGCCAGCATGAGCCGCGCGATCTCACTGGCGCACGCGTCGGGCGTCGGTTGCGTTGCGCTGCGGAACACAAATCACTGGATGCGCGGCGGCAGCTATGGATGGCAAGCAGCCGATGCGGGCGTAATCGGAATCTGCTGGACCAACACGTTGCCGAATCTTCCCCCGTGGGGATCGAGCGAGCCGAGACTGGGCAACAACCCGCTCGTGATCGCTGTGCCGAGATCGAAAGGTCACGTCGTGCTGGACATGGCGATGTCACAGTTCTCGTATGGTTCGCTGGCCGCATACCGCGCCAGAGGCGAAAAACTTCCAGTCATCGGTGGTTTCGACCTGGCCGGCGAACTCACACGCGATCCGGCCGCGATTGAGGCTTCGCAGCGAGCTTTGCCGATTGGGTTCTGGAAAGGCTCGGGACTCGCGCTCATGCTAGATTTGATTGCCTCGCCGGTTACTGACGGGACACCGACCCACGAAATGTCCACCGACGTCCTGCAGGAAACGAATGTGTCCCAGATGTTCGTCGCGTTTTCTGTCTCGAATCCCGGTGTGAGTGATGCGCTCGCAGAAAGAATAATCGCGAGCGTGCAAACAGCTCCTGCGGCCGGGAATGAAAAGGTGCGTTATCCAGGTGAACGAACTCTGGAAGTCAGAGTCGAGAACATGGAGAAGGGAATTCCAGTCGATCCAGCGGTGTGGGAAAAGGTGCTGGCGATTTGAATAATTGATCGTTAAGGTGCGACCAGATACAAATCCCTGCCGGCGCGCTCGACAACTAACGTGTCTCGATCATTCTCATAGTCTTCGCGCCTGAATTTTTTATAATCCATCAATCCTAAATGCACCCGGCGACAGGTTCCTTCGTCGAGTGCCGAGGCCAGCGTGATGCGGTAGCGCGGAGTTACGCGCCCTTGCGCGTCACGCTTGCCGGCGTAAGAGACGTGCGCGAGATGCGCCGCCACGGCGAGATTGTTTTGCAACTCGGTTGAGAGCGCGACCATTTCGCGCACACGATCGAGCGGAGCGTAACCGTACTTCTCAATTAGTTCTCCGTGCGTCTCGGAAATCGATCGCAGGTGGGGCGCGTAAATGATCAGCTCGCCGCCCTCCTCGATAATGCCACCGAGCTTGTAACTCGCCTTGCCGCCAACCCAAAGTTCGTCGTAGTGCTCGTCGAGCAGAGCGACGACGCGCTGGTATTTTCGACCGGTGTATTTAATATGGACCTGCCGGCTCAGCTCCGCGGCCGCGCGAAAGGCGTCGCGAAAATCTCCGGCAAACAAGGCGTGAGTGCGCAAGTCGTTGTCCTCGTCGCGCGTCAGAACTGAATTAAGCGTGATGATTTGGGCGGAAACGAAATCCGCGGCAGCCTCGATCATGTGACGGGTAGGCGTCTCAAGTCGGCCGATCACGTTTTCAATTCCAGCCAGCGCGCCCAGCCAATGTGTGGCGTGCGTCAGGTCCGGACCGGCTACGCCCGGGAAGAGATATTTGGCGCCTCCGGCGAAGCCGGCAACTTCGTGCGGAACCGTGGCGCTGAAGACGAGGATGACGTCGTAGCTGCCCGGCGCCAGACGGCGATTAAGATTTACTTTAATCGCGTCGCGAAACAGTCCGCCGGTTATTTCTGAAACCTGTGCCGCGCTTAACTCGCCGATCGTTGCCAGGCTGCGTGGCGAATTCCACTGATGATCGTAGATATTGCCAACCATCTCTGAGACTGTGTGCTTCAGTCCCAGCTTGGAATGCTTTTCCTGCAGCGTCATGGGGCCATGCGTGCCCTGGGCCACCAGCGCATCCCACCGTTCGACACGGCGCCCCCGCAAAATGTCGGCGGCCAGCGGGAACAGCACGTTTGTGTTATCGTCGCGGGTTTTATCGGGAACGATCGCCAGCACGCGCGCGCCAGGTTTGATATGAATCAAAGCCTCGGACAGAATTTCACGCAGCTCACCCTTTGAAAGATCGAAAGTCGGTGAACCTTTGCCGATGAATGATGGCGCAGCTTTGGTGCTCATGAATATTGCGTGGGTTGCGATACTTTATCGTTGGATGCGCGCCGAACCCCCTTGAGCAAACGCGCGTACCTCTGCCAACGTGGCCATGGTCGTATCGCCGGGAAAGGTGGTCAGCAAAGCGCCGTGGGCCCAGCCGAGTTTCAGTGCTTCGGCGGGCGATTCACCGGCCAGCAATCCATAGAAGAATCCCGAGGCGAAACCGTCGCCGCCGCCCACGCGATCGTGGACTTCCAGATCGCAAGTCATCGATACATGACGCTCACCGCCGACCCACGCGACCGCGCCCCAACAGTGGCGCGTTGCCGAGTAAACCTCGCGCAGCGTGGTGGCAACGATTTTGATCTGGGGATGTTTGTCAATCGCGCGATCGATCATGACAAAGAAGTTTTCCGGATCGAGTTTCGACTTGGAAGATACTTCAGGTCCGGCAATGTTCAGACCCTTCTGCAAGTCTTCTTCGTGTCCCACCAGCACATCGACGTGTTTGACGATGCGCTCGATTACCGAGGCTGCACGGGTAGACCCACCACTCCGGTTCCAGAGCTTCTCGCTATAGTTCAAATCGAATGAGGTGACGGCGCCGGCGCTCTTGGCCGCCTGCATTC
>CBFHBI010000290.1:0-4817 GCA_965653755.1 uncultured Blastocatellia bacterium | reverse complement strand
CCCCGCAAGGCGTGATCGAACTGCGGCGCTTCTTTACCGAAGGCATGTTGAATGAAGAAGGTGAAGAGGTTTCGACCCGGATCATCAAATTAAAGATCAAAAAATTGATAGAAGAAGAAGACTCTCACAACCCCATCACCGATGATCAGGTGGTAAAAATCTTAGTGAAAGATGGAATCAAGTTGTCGCGCAGAACTGTCGCCAAGTATCGCGATCAGATGCGCATTCCCGGGTCGCGTGAACGGCGTGCCGTCGTCTAGGGGCGGAAGCTGCGCACTCTGGAAGGAGGACAAGGAAAAATCAAATGACGTTTGAATACACAGGTCGTCACGTTGAAGTAACACCGGCAATTCGTCGTCATGTGGAAGAGCAATTCAAAAAGCTGGGGCCGCTTTTCAACGGCAACGAAATTCCGGTCCATGTGATTTTGGCCGTCGAGAAGAACCGGCAAACGGGCGAAGTAATCGTTCACTGGTTGAATCACACGTTGAAAGCTGCCGATACGAATGCCGACATGTACATGGCCCTGAGCCGCGCGATCGGCAAGATCGAGAAGCAGGCTTTGAAGCTGAAGAAAAAAATCGTCGATCGAAAACACAATTCAGTTAAGACTTCGGTCGCCGCGCCCAATCCTGATGGCAATCTGAAAGCTGCGCCGATGCCGGTGCGCATCATCAACGCCCGTCGTTACAATGTGAAGCCGATGACCGCGGAAGAGGCGGCGCTGGATCTTTCTTCGAAGCCAGACAACTTCATCGTCTTTCGCGACGCCGACACCAGCCGCGTCGGCGTGCTGTACAAGCGGCAGGACGGTAATTTCGGTTTGATCGAACCGTGATTATCGAATCAGCTAAGCAAGGAGCAGCGCTTTCGAGTGCTGCTCTTTTTTTATGTACCGTGTGTCAGAACCGCGAGCCGTAGCGACCGGAGCAAGTGATTGACAGGTACTGAACTCGATCTGCCATTAACTCTGAATACCACTTGATCCGGTCGCCACCGCTCCCGGTTCTGACGCATTCGCAGTATCTTCATTCTTCGATTAGACTGCACACGGTCGTGGCCTCGAAGCGTCATAAACAGAACGTACCCGACGTCGTTATCATCACCGGACTGAGCGGCTCGGGAATGTCTTCGGCGGTGAATGCGTTTGAAGACCTGGGATATTTCTGCGTTGATAATATGCCGTTGACGCTGCTCCCGACCTTCGCGCGCTTGGTACACGCGCGCGAGGACGAACGCGGCCGCATCGAACGCGCAGCCTTGGTTGTCAGCTTTCGGGAGGGCCACTTCCTCGGCGATTTTGCGAAGCAGTTGCAAGACCTGCGCAAGCGCGGGCTGAATGTCTCAGTGATCTTCTTTGAGGCGTCGAGTGAGATTCTCGCTCGACGGTTTAGCGAAACGCGACGGCCGCATCCAGCCGAACGTGGCAAGGGACTGCCCGACGCCATCAGGACTGAACGCAAAGCGATGCGTCCCGTGCGCGAGTTGGCTGACGAAGTAGTCGATACTTCAGATCACACGGTCCATTCGCTACGGAAGCTGCTGCTCAATCGATTTAGCACGAGGGGTGAAGCGGGTTTGATGCACGTCGAACTGTTGAGTTTCGGACATCGATTCGGCACGCCGCGTGACATGGAGTTGCTATTCGACGTTCGTCACTTGCCCAACCCGTTCTTTGTTGCCGAATTGCGGCCGCTGACCGGCGGCGATCGGCGCGTCGTGAAATACTTGAAGGACCAGCCCGAAGTGGAAGAGACGGTCGCACGCTTTGCTGATCTGTTGTATTACCTGCTGCCGCAATACCAACGGGAGGGAAAGTCATACGTTACCGTCGGCATCGGTTGTACGGGTGGCCGACATCGCTCCGTCATGGTGGCAAATGAATTGATGAAGCGTCTGCGTCATGCCGGGTTTGACGCGCGAGCTACGCATCGCGATATTCGCAAGGGCGAGACGCGTTATCGCCGGCTGGCTAAGCAGCCAACGCGGAAGGCAAGCCGATGAAAGTAATGGACACGCAGAAAGGGAAGCCGCAAACGCAATCGGTCATCGGCGCGGTCATCGTGACTCATGGCCATCTTGCGAGCGAGTTCGTCGCTGCTGCCGAAATGATCGTCGGTCCACTGCCGCACGTGACGCCCGCATCCATTGATTGGCACGACGACATCGACGTGGCCCGGGCGGAACTGGAGCGCGCGATCGTGCGCGTTTCGCAGGGACGCGGCGTTTTGCTGCTGACCGATATGTTCGGCGGCGCGCCTACCGACATTGCTTCGATGTTCCTTGATAAGCCCGACATCGAAGTTGTTACCGGCGTAAACCTACCGATGATTCTCAAGCTTGCCGATCAATCCGCCAATGATTCATTGGCCGAAGTTTCGCGACGCGTGCGCGAAGCCGGTCACGATGGCATTCATGTCGCCGGGGAACTTCTGGCGCCACAGGCGAAGAGCTGACGCCCCAATTCACGCCCGAAATATTTCATTTTTCTGAAAATTGACCGCCTTCGACCGTTTCTCTAAACAGAGGGGACCTGATGCTCCTCTCGAAAAAAGGAACGGTTGGTTTGTTAGCCAGTGCCCGGCGCGAACCAACAACCGAAGCGAGTGCTATGAAAAAAGGCGCATTCACAGTAGTTTTATTAATTCTGACTCCCGCGATTCTGTCCGCCCAGACGCAGAACCGACAGCGTCTCTCTTCCGAACAGTCAACCCCAATCGAGTCAAACGCGACGCGCAGCCGAATCGTCGGTCCTCGCGTAGCTAATCACGCGGAAAGACCCAAGACCCGCGCCGCCGACAACGGAAATTCGATCGCGAAAAGCGAAGCGCAACCCTCGGCGTTAGTTTGGGGGAATACACCTATCGAGCTGCGCGCGGAACCGGCAAAATCAGTTAGCGCCAAATCGAACAGTCCGGTGATGATTGCGGGCAATGGATCGACACCAACTTTTGCGCCGGCGACTGCGCCCGCGGTTGATAGCTCAAAACTGAATGCTAGTTTGCCATCGTCGCCGTCGTCTCGTTCGTCATCGCCGGCAGCTTACAACGTCGGCGTAGGCGACGTTCTCGACGTGCGTTTGCCGAATACTCCGGCGCACGATTCGACGCTCTACACGGTTTTGAAAAATGGCACGATCGAATATCCGTTGTTGAATGGGCCGCTGATGGTTGCCGGAATGACGACGGACCAAATAGCCAGGCAGCTCGCTGCCCAAATCAAAGTAATCAAGACACCCAAGGTGAATGTCAGCATCAGGGATTATGCGAGTCATGCGATCTTGATCAACGGCTCGGTCGATAGTCCGGGCAGGAAGATCCTGCGACGCGAAGCCACGCCTTTGTACGTACTCCTGGCAGAGTCTTCCGTGCGGCCTGAGGCTACGACGGCGACTATCGTTCACAACGGAAAAGAGAGCGCGCCGCTTTCGCTGAAAGATGAGCAAGCGATGGCGACCATGATCTTCGCCGGTGATGCGATCAAAATCAGCGCCGGCACGGTGGCGCCCCATCCATATGATTACGTCGGCGGCGAAGTTGCTGCTCCCGGCGAAAAGAATTTACGCACGGGGATGACTTTGACCCAGGTGCTGTTGTCGGCAGGCGCAAATCTTTCAACTGCGAAGACTGCGCGCATCGCGCGGCGCAACCCGAGCGGACTGCTCGCCACGGTGGAATATGACCTCCGATCAATTCAGCAAGGCAAGACACCGGATCCTCAAATTGTTCCAGGTGACCGCATCGAAGTTACCCATTGAAGCGCACGAATCTAATTTGATCTGGCGAGAGGCGGCTAACGGCCGCCTTTCTTTTTTCAGTGGTTGACATGATCGGGACACGCGGTAAACTCAGCACACCGCATGAACGATAAAGCGCGCGCCAGGCTCATTCATCTGCTGATCTCGAAATCAATGGCTGAAGCCTTGCTGATCACGGCGGTGGCGGTTGGCTTTTACTTTGTCACGACCAATCCGAACTTGCGTGGCGTGCTCGACAACGCAGATGAATCGTGGGTGACGGGTTGGGCGGTGGACGAAGGTAATCCGGCGACCCGGGTCGAGGTCCAACTCTTTATCGACGATGCCTTTGCCGGGGACGCGACGGCTAATCAGCTCCGCCCGGACGTGCATAAAGCCAGGCGTGCCGACGACGATTGGCACGGTTTCGCTTTCCGAACTCCTAAACTCTCCGCCGGAGATCATCAGGCGCGAGTGTATGCGGTGCATTCCAACGGCGCCGGAGTACGCCGCACGCTCCAGCTAATCGGAAAACCGTATAAGTTCCACATCGACTGATCATGACTGAAACCGCCACGGCCCAGGCTGATACTCGAACATCCATTCCCGGCGTTCGCGCCCTCGCCGCGTGGGAGATTGCCTCGCTGGTTTCATCGGCGTTGATAGGCGAATGGATTTTGTCTGCCGCCGAAGGACGCACCAAACTGATCGTATTCATTCCCGTCGCATTTGCATTTGTACTCGCGATCAGTTCGCATTTCTTACACGGCGAGTGCTGGCGGGATCTCGGTTTTCGGTACGATAATTTTTTGGGAGCAATGAAACTCCTGTCGTTGCCGATGCTGTTTGTCGCTGTGGCGTGCATCGGCTTGGGCCTGATGTCCGGGACGCGAATGGATCTCTTTAGTTGGCATCCTGAACGCGCGATCGCCGCCCAACTCGCGCTGGGTTTCGCCTGGGGTTTTGTACAGCAGTACGTGTTGCAGAGCTTCATCAATCGACGTGCACAGGTTGTTTGGCAGAAAGGTGCGCGCAGCGTACTGCTCACGGCATTCATTTTCGCGCTCCTGCATTTTCCCAA
>CBFHBI010000289.1:0-4817 GCA_965653755.1 uncultured Blastocatellia bacterium | reverse complement strand
GGGGAGCTACTGTATCTTTCCTGCGGGTCAGCTTGATTACGATATCTAAAAGTCCTTCCTCATCGTTTTCCCGAAAGTCGGAATCTCTGTCCGCATTAATAAATTCAAACTGGCCGGTGTTGTTAAGTGTTTCGATACTTCTTTCGAACAGCGTTCGGTTAAAGATGTCACCCTCGTGAACCAACATCAGCGAGGCGAGATTGTCCGGGAGATTCTCACCCGCGAACTTCAGGTGCTGAAGCTTGAATCGCGGGCCCGAGTCAATCGTTATGACCAAATCGATCAGCCCTTCACCGCGCTTGGCTATGCGATAGCCCGGCTCAACGTTAGCGGTGTATTGAATGTACCCGCGCTCACCATAAGAAGCCTTCATGTCATCGAACAACCACTTCGATATTAGCGGCACGCTCATCACGTCCCCGCTCTTAAGCGGACAGACTGGCACTCTGTCCGCTTCTGCCACGAGGTCGCCATCCAACCTGATGTTACCAACCCGATATAAAATGCCTTCATCGGCCGTTAGCGTAACCACGAGGCCTGTTTCGGTTTCAGCGAGCTTCGGATCCTTAAACTCTGCTTTAACGTAACCCTGGCCCTTCGCAAAATTCTGCAATTCGTGCAGGCAGTATTCCAGAACAACAGCGTCATAATAATCGCGCTCATAACCTAACATGCAGCGCCCGAGTTCGCCCGCTAGCTGAGACGTCGAGAACACTCGATTACCTTTGAACTCGTACGCGGCTATTCGCGGACGCCCGCCCTCTTCAACCACGAAGACCGGATCCGCTGATTCATTTAGCCAGGATTGGTGCGTCACCCGGGCGTGCGGATAGCCCTGGTCTTCCAGGAATTTCTTCACCAGCGCTGTTATTACGTTGAGATCTGAAAGACTTGGCGCAGAACTTCCTTTTGCCTCCTCGCCATAGTTCTCGACGATGTAGTGGCGCAGGTCGGATTCATCGACATTCACCAGTCCCTCAAATTTGAACGGCACCCGACGAACTTCCGGCTTGATTATCGGGCCCGGGTCACATGGCGCAGTCCCGCTTTGGTTTGCACTCTGGTCGTCAGATGAATTTGTTTGTCGCTTCTTTAAGGTCGGTCTGGCCGGGACTTGTTCGTCTGCGCAAGGCGCGGGGCTGCCTGCGGCCGTGGCAACCTGCGCCCGGCCCGGAAGTACACCGGCACCCAGGAGCGAAAGAACGAGTAAAACTTTCGAGGAGACGTTATTCAATGAGGACTCCTCCAATGATGCACGACTAAGCTACGAGCATTTGTACTGATTGTCCAGCCACATCGTAACAGGCCGCGCCGCGCTAGCGGCGATTGAATTTAGGCCGGTCTTTCGAGGCCGGCAACCGCGGCAAAAAATTGAATCGCGTCGCGTAGCGACGACTGAATCAGCGCCACAGGTAACGTTCATCGTAATCGACACCATGTTTCTCTAACAACTCAAGATATTCTTCTTGAAAGGTCTTCTTGCGGTGATGCTCTCGTTGTTTCTGGATGTATTTAATCACGTCAGGAATTTGAGACTTGCTCACCGTGAATGCACCGTAGCCATCCTGCCACTCGAAACCGCGCAATTTAGGAAACTCCTCGTGAATCCATTTCGACGAGTCGCCTTTGAGATATTGTGCGATTTGGCTGGGACTGATAGTTGGCGGCGCCATGACCAGTGCGTGAATGTGATCTTCTATCCCGCCAATCTGAATAGTGGTCATCTTATGAGCACGTGCAACTCCACCGATATAAGACCAAACGCGTTCTTCGATGCTTTTCACGATCCAAGGCTCACGATTCTTTGTGCTGAACGTGAAATGATAATGAAGCGACGTATATGTATTAGCCAATGGGAGCCTCCGCCGTTCATTCGTCGCTACGCGACGAGTATTCAATCGTTGACATGATCCCGGCCTTGAAAGGCCGGGCTAAAGTCACTTGGTCGCTACGCGACCGAACATGCAATGTTGTTAGGTTCGAACTAACAATCACCTAATCGAACCGGCGACGCTTGGTCTTTTCCAAATACTTCGCAATCGCTGCAATGAATACCTCACCGAAATCCGCCAGCTTCTTTTCTCCCACGCCGCTGATGCGCGCAAACTCTGCCGGCGTGGTTGGATAATACCGCGCCATTTGGCGCAACGATACGTCGGAGAAAACGATATACGCCGGCACGCTGCGCTCATCGGCGAGCTGCTTGCGGAGACGACGCAGTTGGTCGAACAGCGCCTCGTCGTATTCGGCATCGGCGCGGTCGCGTCTTTGTTTCTCGTCACGCGTTCGTTTGTCTTTCGGCGTGACGATCGGCTTGACCAGATGAATCGGCTCGCGTTGTTTGAGGGCGTTCCAACCCTTCTCGCTTAATTGCAGAACGTTGAATTTTTCGGGCAACTGATTGAGATAGCCCTGCCGCACCAGCTCGCGTCCGATCAATCGCCATTCATTCTGCGTTCGATCTTTGCCGATGCCGTAAGTCGAAACTAGTTGATGATCCCACTTACGAACTTTCTCAGTGTCAGCGCCCGTCAACACTTCAGCAATTTGATTGACGCCGAAATCGATCCGGCTTTGCTCGCGCAATCGATAGACACACGACAAGAATTTCTGCGCTTCGACGGTGCCGTCGTAGGTCTCGCGCGGCGTCAGACAATTGTCGCAGCCAAGGCAATTTTCGGCAGAGAACTCTTCGCCAAAGTAACGCAGCATGGCCACGCGGCGGCATTCGGCGCTCTCCGCCAGTTGCACCATCTGACTCAACTGCTGCCGTGCGACCTCACGTTCCTGCGGCTTCGACATTTCGTCGATGAACCTCGAGTACTTCACCGCATCGCCGGCACTGAAGAGCAAAAGGCATTCGCTCGACAGACCGTCCCGGCCGGCGCGGCCCGTTTCCTGATAATAGCCTTCGATGTTCTTCGGCAAATCGTAATGCACGACGAAGCGCACGTTCGGTTTGTTGATGCCCATGCCGAACGCAATCGTCGCGCAAATGATCTGCACATCATCGCGCAAAAACATCTCCTGGTTCCTGGCGCGCGTTGGCGCGTCAAGTCCGGCGTGATACGGCTCGGCGCGAATTCCGTCCGCACTCAGACGCATCGCCAGATTTTCACTCGTGTTGCGACTCTGGCAATAAACGATCCCGCTGTCTGCCGCGTGCTCATTCACAAATCGTAAAAGTTGCTGGTAAGAACCGTCTTTCGCTTGCACGCGATAAGTGAGGTTCGGCCGATTGAAACTGGCGAAATAACAACTGGGCTGGCGCAAACGAAGCTGATTGACCACGTCGCTCTGCACTCGCTTAGTCGCCGTCGCAGTCAACGCCATCAGCGGTGTCTCGGGAAACAACTCACGCAGTCTCGCCAGCTGGCGATATTCAGGACGAAAGTCATGACCCCATTCGCTGATGCAATGCGCTTCGTCGATCGCGATTAACTTCACCGGCCACTCTCTTAAGTTCGCGAGAAATCCGGGCATCATCAGCCGCTCCGGCGCAACGTAAAGCAAACGGTGCTTGCCCTCGCGCAACTCGAGCATCCGCGACGCGATTTCATTTGTCTTCAAAGTCGAGTTGATGAAAGTGGCCGCAACGCCCGTCGTCGTGAGCGCATCGACCTGGTCCTTCATAAGCGAAATGAGCGGCGAGACGACGACCGTCAATCCCGCGCGCGCCAGCGCCGGTAATTGAAAGCAGAGCGATTTGCCCGCGCCCGTCGGCAAGAGCGCAAACACATCGCGATTTGACAAGGCATCGCGAATGATCTCTTCTTGCAGCGGCCGGAACGAATCGAAACCGAATGATTGCTTGAGGAGATGCAGGAGATCGTTCGTGGGTGATTGCATGTTGAAGAGGTCAGGCTTCCTCCCTTCTCCCAATGGGAGAAGGGTTGGGGATGAGGGCTTACGCCAAGAGGCGAATCTAACCCGTCTGCGCTAGACGAGTTCGCTTGCGAGCGAACTCGTCTAGCGAACTATCTTGTTGCTCCTCGCCCGCCTAAGCCCTCACCCTTACCCTCTCCCAGAGGGAGAGGGTGAAAGCAAATCTCTCCCGCGGATCCTACGCGGTGCGCTCGGTCGCTCGCCGCTTCAACCGCTTAGCATACAACGGAAACTTCCCGGTCAACTCGGCCACGCTGCGCTTGACTTTATCGCGCACTTCTTCTGATTGTGGCTCACGAACGATCGCGGCGATCAGCCGGCCAATCTCGCGCATCTCAGGTTCTTTCATGCCGCGCGTGGTCACGGCCGGCGTACCAATGCGCAGGCCTGACGCAACGAAAGGTTTGTTTTGATCGAAAGGAATGGTGTTCTTATTGACTGTGATGTGGGCGGCTTCGAGGGCTTTCTCGGCGTCCTTGCCGGTGATTCCCTTCCCGTCCATCCACACATCGACGAGCATCAGGTGATTGTCGGTGCCGCCCGAAACGATACGCAAACCTTGCTCTGCCAGTTCCGCGCACAGCGTCTTCGCATTCGCCAGAACCTGTCGCTGATATTCTTTGAAGTCGTCGCGCAAAGCTTCACCAAAGGCAACCGCTTTGGCGGCGATGATGTGAACCAGCGGTCCGCCCTGCACTCCCGGAAACAAACGTCGATCGATTTCTTTGGCGTGTTCTTCTTTGCAAAGGATCAAGCCGCCGCGTGGGCCACGCAGAGTCTTATGCGTCGTCGTGGTTACGTAATCGGCATGCGGCACGGGCGAAGGATGCAAGCCGGCAACAACGGGCCCGGCGATGTGTGCAATGTCAGCGAACATCCGCGCGCCGACGCTCTGCGCAATTTCGCCGATGCGTTTGAAATCGATGATGCGC
>CBFHBI010000288.1:0-4826 GCA_965653755.1 uncultured Blastocatellia bacterium | reverse complement strand
CGCGATACAGCGGCCCGGCTCGGGGTGACGCCTCAGATCATCGACAACGCGCTGGTGAAAGCGACCACGCTCGACGCTAATTTGAATCCGGTCGATCAGTCTTTCGGCTTAACCGTGCCGCGCCAATTATTTTATTTCAGTCCCCGCTTCGATTATCAACTGAACGCCAGCAACACTCTGAGCGCGCGATACAACGACAGTGGTGAAGACACGCAGAACGGCGGCGTCGGCGGTTTCTCTCTGCCGGAACGCGGCTACGATACGCGATTCAGATTTCACGGCTTTCAGGCGACTGAGACGGCCGTTTTAGGTCCGACGCTGCTCAACGAAGTGCGCTTTCAATTCAATCATGGGATGAATGAAAGTCTGGGCAACATAACTGAGCCAACGATTAACGTGAGCGGCGCGTTTACCGGCGGCGGCTCGCAAGTGGGCCATGCGACGAGCACGAACTCGCGTTGGGAGTTCGGCGATTTTCTCGGCTGGCAGAAGAAGACTCACACGATCAAATTTGGCGCGCGATTGCGGGACGTGCGCATCGATGATTTTAGTCCGGCGAATTTCGGCGGCACTTATACCTTTGCCGGAGCGCTCGTGCCACAACTCGATGCGAAGAACAATCCCATCCTCAACGCGCCGCCCGTCTTCGTCGATAGCCTCGAACGTTATCGGCGCACGCTGCTGTTTCAAGGCAGGGGATTGTCGCCGACGCAGGTGCGCGCGTTGGGCGGCGGCGCTTCGCAATTCAGTATCTCCGTAGGCAACGCGCTCGCAACGGTGTCACAGTTCGACATTGGTCTCTTTGCCCAGGATGACTGGAAGGTCCGGCCCAACCTTCTGTTCAGTTATGGCGTGCGTTATGAATATCAAACCAACACGCACAGTCCTAACTTTGCGCCGCGCATCGCCTTTGCGTGGTCGCCGACGATTAATAATGCGAAGCCTCCGAAGACCGTCATTCGCGGCGGCGTCGGAATCTTCTACAACCGCTTTGGACCATACAACACGCTGCAGGCGCATCGCTTCAACGGCGTGAACACGCAACAGTACACGCTCGCGGAGACGCCTCTGTTTGTAGACGGAAGTTTCGTCCCGCCGGTAATTTCGCCACTCGACGCGGTCCCCAACGTGCCGCCGGTGATTTCGCTGCCCGAGTCGGAACAGATCACGTGGCAAGTCGATCCGCAGTTGAACACGCCGACGTTTTTCTTCCAGGCGCTGCAGCTCGAACGGCAGTTGCCGCGGCACACGACGCTGACGACGGGCGCGTATTACTTGCACATCGCGCACGTCATTCGCGCGCGCGACATTAATCAACCGCTGCCCGGCACGATCACCAAAGGCAACCCGGACGGCGTGCGCCCACTTGGCCCGGTCGGCCAAATCTATCAATACGAAGCAAACGCGGCTTTCAATCAGGAGCAGTTCTTCGTCAATCTGAATAGCCGCTTCAACAAAGCGATTTCATTTTTCTTCAGTTACAACTGGGGGAAATCAAATAATAATTCGGATGGACAGGGCGGCACGCTGTTTCCGGTTAACAGCTACGATCTCTCGGGCGAATACGGCCGTTCGACCTACGATTTCCGTCATCGCGTGAGCGCGTTCGGCACTTTCAATTTGCCGTGGTGGGGCATTTCATTCAATCCATTCATTAACGCGGGCTCGGGTCAGCCGTTCAATATCACTACGGGGCAGGACATTAACGGCGACAACATCTTTACTGAGCGGCCTTCGTTCGCGCCGACGGGAGTCAACTGCGCGAATCCGCCGGCAAACATCGTCTGCACGCGCTTCGGCAATTTCAATCTGCGTCCGCTCCCCGGCGAACGGTTGATCCCGCGCAATTACGGACAGGGCCCGGGTTACTTTTCGGTGAATCTGCGCGTGATGAAATCGTGGAGCTTCGGCGAAATGTCGTCGTCGCATCATGCGAGTGCGCCCGCGGCCGCAAATGCAACCTCGACTCCGGCGGCGAAGACAGCGGCGACGCCCGAAGCGAAGCGTTACACGCTGCAGCTTTCGGTGAACTTCTTGAATTTATTTAACAACGTGAATTTGGGACAGCCCGTCGGCAGTTTGTCGTCACCGTTTTTTGGCGAGTCAACCTACGTCAATCAATATGGTGGCTTTGGTCCGAGCGGCAGCCAGGGCGCGGGCAACCGGCGCATCTTTGCGCAAATGCGTTTGAGTTTTTGAGTCAGAACCAGCTGCGGTAAGCGGCTGGGCCATTCGCGGCAAAGCGTAAGCCGAGAGGACAAGATGCCCGCCCGCTACCGCAGGCGGTTCTGACATGCGATTTGTAAAGAATTGTAAAGAGTTCGCTGGCAGGCGAACCAAACGATCGATTATGGCGTAGGCTTACGTTTGGAATCAGCCCCAGACACCCCTACGTAATCAAAACGAAATAACTATCAGGCGCCGCCTCGGCATTTGGCGCCAAGCAGGTTAAATGAAAAAGTTTTTAATTCTGATCGGCCTCCTCACGCTCGGCGCGGCCCCGACTATCGCTCAGACTCCGCCCGTCAAACCAGCGACACCTGCACGTTCGCCAAAGCCTGACAACAAGTCGGCGCATTCTTCGACTAACTCGCCATCGAAAACAGGAGTCGCTTTGCCACCGGAGAAAGCCAATCCGGTAAAGCTGCCAAAATTCGAGAAGCCACCAGTTATCGACGGCAAGCTCGATGATGAAATCTGGAAGAGTGCCGTCGTGCTGAAGGACTTTATTCAAGTGCAACCCGGCGACAACATCGCGCCTTCGAAACCGACCGAGGTTCTGCTCGGGCACGACGCGAAGTTTCTCTACATCGCGTTTCATTGTTACGACGAACCGGACAAAGTGCGCGCAACCATCGCCAAACGCGACAACGTTTGGAACGACGATTATGTCGGCATCCTGTTCGACACTTTCAACGACAGCCGCAAGGCTTACGAGTTCGACATCAATCCGCTGGGCGTGCAGGCGGACGGGACCTGGACTGACAACAACGAAGATTTCAATCCCGATTACGTCTTCGAATCGAAAGGCACGATCACGAACGACGGCTGGACAGTTGAAATCGCGATTCCTTTCAAGTCGCTGCGCTACGTCGCCGGCAAGGACAAACTTTGGGGCGTGCATTTCTGGCGGCGCATCAAGCGGTTCAATAACGAATTGGACATGTGGATGCCGATCAGCCGCGACAACTCGAGTTGGCTGGCGCAGGAAGGACACCTGACGGGGCTGGAGGGAATTTCGGCGGAGCGCACACTTGAATTAATTCCGAGCGTCACCGTTTCGGAAACCGCAAAGCGCGTTGCGACGCTTTCGTCCGCTCAAGTGTCTGCCGGCATGCTCGATCCCGGCCGCCTGGTGAACGAACCCATCAAGTTGGACCTTGGTCTCACGGGCAAATACACGATCACGCCGAACGTGACTTTGGACTTCGCCGTCAATCCTGATTTTGCTCAGGTCGAGTCAGATCAATTGGTGGTCACAGCGAACCAGCGCTTCCCGATCTTTTTTCCCGAGAAACGTCCTTTCTTTCTTGAAGGCATCGACATTTTTCAGACTCAGATTCAAGCCGTGCACACGCGCACGATTGTCGATCCCGATTTTGCTACGAAGCTTACCGGCAAGATTGGTCGCAATACGTTTGGACTGCTGGTTGCTTCAGACAATGCTCCCGGAAATTTTACGAATGAAGAGAAGCTCACTGCCGATCCCCGCCAGATTGGTAAGAACGCGATGGATGGAATTCTGCGTCTGAAGCACGACATTGGCACGAAAGATTCATTCATCGGATTCCTGGGCACCTATCGGCGCTTCGTCGATCAATACAACGAACTGGCCGGCATCGACAGTAAATTTCGAATTAATAAAGCCACGACCTTTAGCGCACAGGTGCTGGCCACGCATTCGCGTCACAGCTTTTTCTACCCGGACGAAGGTGGTTCATTCGATCGAGCCGAGAACGGTTTCATCTACGCGACCGATTACAACATGAGCGGCCGTAATTGGGGATACGACTATTCAACTGTCGGCCGTACTCGTTATTACCGCTCCGATTTGGGATTTAATCGCCGAACGAACACGAACAATCACAACCTCTTCGTGCGTTACAACTCCGATCCGCATCCGAAAAATTTCCTGGTATCGTGGCGTGCCTACAACGCGTTCGGGACCAATTTCGATTGGAAAGCCCACCTGCAGAACTACAACAACGAAACGCAAATGCAGTGGAACTTTCACCGGCAGACTTCGATCGGTGTGGGCGTGGACATCGGCTACGAACGCGTCTTCGAAGAAGAGTTTGGCCCAACACGAAAATATTTCGGCACGAGCTGCGCGTTGAAGAACACTTGCACATTCTGGGGCGACGACGCCGAACGTTCGCATCCGAATGCTGGTCTTTACGTTTGGGGTCAATCGACGGTCAACAAGAAATTCAATTTCAACTTTTTCATGGATAAATCGTACGGCAACCTGGATTATGATTTTGGCGCCGGACCGAAATTTCCGCGCGTAAGCATCCCGGCCATTACTCAACGGTTCGCAATCTCCGTTGGACTCTGCAACCCGGCCAATTTTCCAAAAGGCGCGGCGCTGCCGGTGCAGTGTCTGGCTCCTCAGGATCCGGGCGCGGGTAGTTTCTTTAACGCAAACGGCGGTATCACCTATCAACCGTCCACACCGCTGCGCATCGACGTAAGTTTTACGAAGCAACGGCTGCGACGCTACGACACGAACATGCTCGCCTTCGACGAGAACATTGTTTCGGCCAAAGCCACTTATCAGTTCACGCGTTTCATCTTCGCGCGCGCCAGAATCGATTACGATTCGT
>CBFHBI010000287.1:0-4831 GCA_965653755.1 uncultured Blastocatellia bacterium | reverse complement strand
TTGGTCATGGAGAAGATTTCAACAAATGAAAAGAATTACTGCTGTAGTGTTCTCATTTGTACTGATCACCCGTCTCACACTCACGTTTTCAACTTTCACGACTGCATCCTCTGAGCGGGCTTTCGATGCCGGTTCGCGTGCCCCTTAGTCAGCCGAGTGGAAGCTTACTGGACCGTCCGGCGGAGACGGGCGCGGTCTGGTGATAGATCCAAACGATCCGAATCGTTTTTATTTTGGGACGCTTGACGGACAGATTTATACGTCAAGCGACGGCGCGCGAACGTGGCGCATGCTCGTTAATCTGAATCGGCCGCGGCTCTTTGTCGATCACATCATTGTCGATCCGCGCAACTCGAAGGTGCTCTACGTGGCCACGCATCGACATAAAGAGGCCGGCGGATTCTTCAAATCGACTGACGGTGGCCTGACTTGGCGCGATGCGCCTGAGCTGCGCAAGGAAGCGCTGCACTCGATGACGCAGTCGGAATCGAATCCCAATATGCTTTTGGTGGGCACGATTAACGGTATTTTCCGGTCGCTGGATTCCGGCGAGACCTGGTCGCCTTTGCCGACTGGGGCGCTGGCGACCGCGGCCGCCGGGCAGCGTGGGGACAATGAAGTTGACGTCGAATCTTTAGCTATCGATCCTCGCAACTCGAATGTCATTTATGCGGGCACCTGGTATCTGCCGTACAAAAGCACCGACGGCGGACAGACCTGGAGGATCATTAAGAAAGGAATGATCGACGATTCCGATATCTTTGCGATCAACATAGATCCTCGCAACGCCGATCACGTAATCGCGTCGGCCTGCAGCGGCATCTATGAAACCCGCGATGCGGGTGAGAACTGGGCCAAGATTCAAGGCATCCCATCGCAGTCGCGGCGCACGCGCGCGATTCTGCAGCATCCGTCGGTGCCCGGGTTAGTGTTCGCCGGAACGACCGAGGGTTTCTGGCGATCGGGAAGTGGTGGGGCGAACAACTCTTGGATGGTAACGACATCGCGGCAGCTCGAGATCAATTCGATCGCCGTGCACCCGCGCAATCCGAACATGGTGTTCATCGGCACGAACAATTATGGCGTGATGGTTTCCAACGACGGCGGCAAGAATTTCGTGCCGAGCAACGGCGGTTTCAGCGGGCGCTTTGTCGATGCAATCGTGACCGATCGCGAAAATTCAAATCGAGTCTATGCGACCACCATCAACACGACGACCGGCGGCGGATTCTTTTTTGTAAGTAACGATGGCGGCGCGTCCTGGCAGCCGTCGATGCGTAACATGCCTCCGAGACTGATTGGATATTCAATTCTTCAGGACGGCAGCGACGCGAACATTATCTATTTAGGAACAAACCTCGGCGTCTATCGCTCTACCGATCGCGGCGGTTCATGGGCGCCGATCGCTCCGCGCAAGCCAACGACTATGCCAAACCGCAAGCGCGCGCCGGCGGGCGTCAGGCGCACCGTGGCGCAGGCACGGACCACCTCCAGCAGCATTACTTCGGCGCCGACGATGCCGGGGCAGCGCATCGTGCCACCAAAGGCGGGAGACGACACGGTTCGCCGCGCGCAACAGGCGCTGGAGCGCGCCGGCTATGAGATCGGTACGCCCGATGGCCAGCTTGGGCCGCGTACCGTTGCGGCAATAAAACGATTCCAGACGGATCGCTACCTTTCGGTAACCGGGCAACTCGACGACACTACTTTGGCGGCTTTGGGAGTTACATCGTCTAGCGGCGGCAGCACTCTGGCGCATGTCGCTGCGCTCTCCGATCCCATCAATGCGATGGTGTCGTACACCGGAAGAACCGGCCATGAAATACTCGCCGCTACCAACTCCGGACTTTACCGCACGAACGATCCGACGTTAGGTTGGGATCGGCTCTCGTATGGAGCAGGACTCGATGTTCGCACCACCTGCATCGCGACCAACCCGAAGAATCCATCTGTGATCTTCGTGGGTACGACGACATCCGGAGTGCTGGTGTCGCGCAACGGAGGAGAAACATGGCAACAAGTGAGCGACGTACCCACCGATACCCCGGTCAACGTCATAGCTCAGGACCCGCAACGCCCGTCCTACGTTTATGTCGGAACCAAACAACGGTTCCTCATGTCGCATGACGGCGGCGACCATTGGTCGCGACGCGGCGGAAATCTGCCGTTCGGCGACTTCACCAGCATTCTGATCAATCCGCGTAACCCAGATGAGATCTTCGTCGGTAACGCTTAGCAGACCGGCGAGATCGGCGGTGGCGTTTATCGATCGAGTGATGCAGGATCGACGTGGACGCGGATCGACACTCGTGAGCATCACTTGCCAAGCCAGCGCATTTGGGCGCTGGCGCTCGATCCGAAAGATCAGAGCACTTTGTTTGTCGGTTCTCACTCAGCCGGTGTTTACGTGGTGCCGCGCGGATCTGAGTCGTCTATGAGTGAAAGGCGTTAGAGTTTCGTAGCAGATCGAAGCTCGCAATCGTCGGTGGCCGCCTTGACACTAACTCACACCGACGTGTAAATTCCGAGACTATCCGGTCAAGCGATCGGTGATAGTCGGACCAGCGCGGGAGACTACGGGCACAACGGAAATCGAAACGACAACCTTCTTTTCAACTCCTTTAAGCTCGCCTCCTCTCTTACCGACATCGCCAATAAACACGGCTCGCCTGAAGAGGGTGCGCCTTAGCCGAATGCCGGATAGCGCAGCGATGGCTCGTTGCGTTAGCGAAAACGATTAGGGAGTGTGCATGTCCACCGAACAACCTGTAACTACCGTCGAAGATAACGACGGCAACCAACCAGCAGAAGAGAACAATAACGCAATCGATAACTCGAGCGATCAAACGATCGCGGCCAGTGGCGAGACGGCCCAGGCAGCGCCGAGTGAAGTCGCGCCGCGCGGCTCTGAGGAAGAGACGCGCCCCGCAGGCGAGGACTTCGGGAGCTTGCTCGATCAGTTTGAACAGGAACAATCGACCTTGCAGGAAGGCGAAGTTGTCCGTGGCACCGTTGTCGGTATCACCGAACGCGGTGTCGTTATTGATTTCGGCTACAAATCAGAAGGTATCGTCAATCAGAATGAGTTCATGGAGAAGGGTGAACTCACCGTCAAGCCAGGCGATGAAGTTGACGTGTTGGTCAAGAACATGGAGACCGGTGAAGGGTTTCCAGTCTTGTCGCGCGCCGACGCTGTCAGGCTCCGCGCCTGGGACGATCTCGAAAAGGCTTATGAACAAGGCTTGCCAATCAAAGGTCGCGTAGCTGAACGAATTAAGGGCGGTGTGCGCGTGGATATCGATGGAATCGGCGCCTTCCTGCCGGGATCGCAAATCGATGTGCGGCCGGTAAGGAACCTCGATTCATTGCGTGGCAAGGAAATCGAAGCGAAGGTTATCAAGCTGAATCGCAAGCGATCGAACGTCGTGCTTTCACGTAAAGCTCTGCTGGAAGAGCGCAACGCCGGGCGCAAAGACGAAACCCTGGATCAGATAGAAGAAGACATCATTGTTGAAGGCCAAATCAAGAACCTCACCGAATATGGCGCTTTCGTAGATTTGGGCGGAGTCGATGGGCTGCTGCACGTGACCGACATGTCGTGGAGCCGCGTGCAAACTCCGGGCGAACTATTCAAAGTCGGCGACACCGTTCAGGTGAAGGTCTTGCGATTTGATCGAGCGCGCGAACGCGTGTCGCTGGGCTATAAACAACTGCTGCCGGACCCCTGGGAGAGTGCCGAAGAGCGATTCCCATTGCACACACGTCTTACCGGCCGGGTCGCCAGTGTCACGGACTACGGCGCCTTTGTAGAACTGGAGCCCGGCGTTGAAGGTCTGGTCCATGTTTCTGAAATGAGCTGGTCCAAGCGCGTCAAGCATCCGAGCAAGATCGTCAACCCGGGCGACGTCGTCGATGTCGAAGTTCTCGGTGTCGATCCAAAAGGACGGCGCATCAGCCTGGGAATGAAGCAAGTTCAGGAGAATCCCTGGAGCACGCTCGGTGACAGGTATCAGGTTGGCGGGCGCGTGCACGGACGCGTGCGAAACTTGACTGACTTCGGCGCTTTCATTGAGATCGAAGACGGCATCGACGGCCTGGTCCACGTTTCCGACATTGCCTGGTCGCGTCGCATCAAACATCCGGGCGAGTTATTGAAGAAAGGACAGCCCGTCGATGCGGTAATCACGGCTATCGATCCGGAAAATCGGAGAATGTCTCTTTCGATAAAAGAGTTGGAGCCGAATGCCTGGAACGATTTCATCACCAACCACAAACCTGGCGACATCGTGAAAGGTAAAATCGCGCGCTTCGCGAGTTTTGGCGCGTTCGTTGAATTAGGAGACAACCTCGAAGGTCTTTGTCACATTTCTGAACTTTCGGACGAGCGGGTCAACAAGCCGTAAGACGCCGTGCACCTCGGACAAGAAATGGAATTTCGCGTGCTCCGGATCGATCAGGAAAATAAGAAAGTCGGATTATCAGCGCGCGCGGCGGCGCTGGATGAGCCGGTGGTTGAAACGAAGATTTACACTTCTGAAGCCGGCGGCGGCATGGCATCTCTGGCCGAACTCGCCGACTTCGGCAAGTCCAACGACAGTAATTCATAAAGCCACGCAGCGGCTTCTGCGCGGCCTTTTCCGCCGTCAGCGATCAATCTCTTCTGATCAATCAGTTCTCTCGTAAGATATTGGCAGAGCGGGATTTCCCGCTCTTGCCGAAGCGGAACTGTTTCTGATATCGTAGTCCGCAACTCACTCTTTGCAAGACACGGTTCGTTAGAGAATTGACAGGCATTGGCGTTTCGCTCGAGGTGATTCATGACTAAAGCCGA
>CBFHBI010000286.1:0-4834 GCA_965653755.1 uncultured Blastocatellia bacterium | reverse complement strand
GGAAGTACGGCAGATTTCCAAAATTAGAAACCGACAAGACGTTCTTGGTTACATCGGTTAAGAAGCGCCGGGACATCTCGCGCTTCTTGGGGTTGAGGCTGTGGCGAAAATCGATCAGCAACGCCGGAATCTTCGGATGATCGAGGCCATAAAGCGCCAGCGGAATCATCTCGACCTTGCGCGCGCCCGGCGTGTCAGCGTTGACGGGACGATTGGCGTCGTCGAAATAAACGGTGCGCGAATAGCCATTCCAGTTTCGCAATTGTTGGTCGTTCCATGGACTGGCAATATTCAGAAAGCGCCGGTGGAATTCGCGCGACGACTGCGCCGCCAAATCTGACTTCGCGATCCACAAAAGCGCGTGCGTCGGCTGACTATCGGGCATCGAGAGTGGCTGAAAATACAAACCTTCCGCTTCCGCGCGCTGCCGCAGCAGTTCCCAGTTGTGCCCGCTGTTATCGACTTCCGCAGCGACCCGAGACGTTACGATGTGGTAGAAAGAACTTGGACTTGCCAGACCGCCGAGCGTTTTGCTCGAAAGAATCAAACGCGCGCGCATCTCGAGCATTTCGCCCGGAGTAAATGCGGGCGTCAGAATGGACAACGGACGCTGCTCAGAATCCGTGAGGGGCTTGGTCGTCGAAGGTTCCGAAACGCGCTCGTTGAAGGCCAGCTTCTCGTTTTCATTTTGCGTCCGCGGGCGCAAACGCTCGTACGTATCGAGAATCGAGAGGGCTTGCATGACGTGACCCGATCGATAATCTGAAGCGTTGCGCCGATAGGTTCGTGACGACGCTCTCAGCGGAATGCCATAGCTGTCGAGAAAAATATTCTGCAAGCCCATCCAGAAAAATCGATTCCAAGTTTGTTGTCCCGGATTTGCCAAATCGATGATTGGCTTCGGCGGATTGCTTGATGCCCGGCGCTGATTTTCCACGTGCTCGTAAAGGAAGGGAACCGCCGACGCCAGCCGCTTCGTCAGATTCGGCCGCGTGCAGGTCAGCATCCAAACATAACGCAAGCGATCGTTGTCCGTGTCGTTGTCGTTGAGCGTGTCGCGGACGACGCTGATCAGCGGGACTTCAGGCGCCGCACCGTTTGCATTCCTGATGCCATCGAGACGGCCGAAGATTGTCAGCAGCTCGGCGCCGGACGCGATGGTTAGCCGCTCAACGCGGAACTGTGGCCTTGCCCTTTCAGGTGTCGTGGCGTCGGCCGAATTGTACTTGCGATTTGACACTTCGGAAGGTTGTCCAGGCTTCGCGCCATTTTCGGACACTCCCGAACTCGCGTTCTTACGATCATTCGCCAGGAAAAATTGTTTGGCAGATTGGGCTGTGGCACCGACAGTGCCGAACGCGAGCAAGAGGCAAAGTATTATTGAACGAAACGTCATCCGGGTGTTCGACGGGGATTCTGACTGCACTATCTAACGACGATTATGCGACTGTCATAAAATGTTTGCGGCGAGCATCTTGTTGCTGCGGTATCTGAACGAAACTGCCGCGGTTTTCATCTTCGTCGTCACCATCGAGCAAGGGGCGTGCCACTTATTTGGCGGCAGCTTGAGCTGAGGCTGCGTCCTTCGCCTCAGATTCTGGGGTTGTTGGGCTGGTCCATCCCGCTTTTTCCAGCAAGTTGATCGCATAATGAATCGGCACCGCGAAATTAGATGCCGTGTTCTCGGTAAAGATAGCAAACGTGATTCCGATAACTCGTCCCGAAGGACCAAAGAGCGGCCCACCCGATCCACCTTCGCCGGTACGCGCGTCGTAAACGATTCGGTGCGAATCGAGGTCGGTGATGTTGCCTTGAGTCATCAGCGGCCGAATGTGCTTCGTTTGCGCGAGGTAAGTCAGCAGCGAATCGTACGAACCGTAGCGGCTTTGAATCCCGCGCGCTTCGTCTTCGGGAAGCATCGCCAACAAACGTTCGGGACCCGAAGGGTAGCCCATGGTCACCACGATGCGGCCGATCGCGACAGAGTCCGACGCTTTTTCGAGCGGCAAAACGGGCAGCTTCGCCGGCAAGTCTTTCGGATCAATCGTGCAGACGGCAACATCTTCACCGCTCGCTGCCTGTTTGTACTTGAGCGTGATCGCCTGTTGGCTGTCCGGGAAAAAGGCAATCAATTTCTTCAGCCGTGGTTTTCCATTCACGGTGCTGGAGAGGCTCTGCGCGCGGTCATCTGCGAGCCACGGTTGGACCACGTGACGATTAGTCAAAATGTATCCGTCGCCGGTATGAAATCCGGTGCCTACAAAAGGATATTCGGCGATTTGACCATTGCCTTCAGGCGTCAGCGCCGGCTGATCGGTCCCGTTCTGAACTGTGTTGCCGCTTTCGTTCGTTTGCGATTCGGGCATGCGCAGGGGCCGGCCCGTTCCGGTTTCGACAAACGTGTAAGAGCCGTAAATCAAGCAAACGCCGGAGCCATAATTCACGCGCAGCATCTCGCCCAGGGAAATAGTTTTTGAAAGTCTATCAGTCGAGTCGGCGACTTTGCCCAGGAGTTCGTTGTTCTTTTGAAGTTGCTGTTGCTGGTCGATCAGACGCTGTTGCTGCTCGGCGATAGTTTGGCGATTTTTGCGTATCTCGTTGTATTGGGCGAAACCGATGTAGAGGCCGCCGACGACCGCAAGAATTACGATGGCAAAGATGATGATCTTGGTGCTGGGATTGATTTCGCGAACGAGTTCGCGCGTGAACTCGCGCAAAAAAATCTTGGCATCGTCGCGCCGCGCAGTGGCCGAGGCTTCCATCGCAGCCTGCTCGATGAAGGGCGCTACGTGTGTGCTGCCGCGGCGGCCGGGAACCATCGCGGTGGTCGCGGCGATCGGAAAGAAATGAATCGATGGACCTGAAGGACCGATCCAAATTTCATCGCCGTCGTTGATGCTTTTGTTCGGCTTGATCGAGCGGCCGTTCAGCTTTACATCCAGGGCCTGATCGACGTTGACGATTCGATAAGTGCCTTCGACGCGCTTCACCTCGATCACGGCGCCATTGCTGGCCTCGCCCGCATTTTGCGCCAGACGAATTTTCACATCACAGTCTTCGCCGGGTCCGATGCGCACCGTGTCGGCCATCACCACCTCAGTCGAGCGATCGTTGAGCGAAGACACGTGAATCACCAGACCGTTCGATTCACGGGGCTGCCGGACTTGCGCAATGTTCCTAAAATTTTTCACAACCGTATATCAAATCAGGCGCCCGCTTCCGAAAGACCATTGCCGGTGGGGGAAGCGGTCAATCAGGCGACGCCCGTTCGCATCCAATCTTACAATGAATTTTTTCACCCGCAAAGACTTTCGATGTTAAGAACGTGTGTCGGGCCGCGGCTTGCAGGCGCCTACGGTAAGACGAAAGGAACGAAGTTCGTGTTAGCATGAAATCGTATGGCCCGGCCGGAATTCATCGAAGATGTCGAGCAACTGCGTGCGCTGGCGCCCGTTGCGACGGCGCCGATCAGACACCATGTTTTCGTCTGCACCGGCAAGTCCTGCTCTTCGAGAGACAGCGCCGAAGTGCTGGAAGCGTTTGAAACGCAACTGAAGGAGCGCGGCCTTCTCTTTGGGCGAGAAGCGAAAGGGAAAAACCCGCGCGGCAGCATCGTGGTTACTTCGTGCGCATCAGTGGGTTTCTGCTCGATTGGACCAGCGGTGATGGTTTATCCCGACGGCGTCTGGTACGCGCAGGTGCGAACGTCGGACGTGACGGAGATAATCGAAGAGCATTTGCTCAACGATCGGGTGGTCGAGCGCCTCGCGCTGATGAAAATTCCGGCGCAAGCTCGCAGTGTGCAACTGCAAAGCAAATCTGAGTGGGAAGCCTGACTCTCCGACAAACTTCGTTTTAATGAAATCGATAAGGTGGTAACTCGCGAATTCTTCCCGGCGAGAACATGAAGATGCCCATCTCAAATCTAAGCCGGTGAACGCAGTTCGGTTGCACCACAACATTTGTTTGGGCAAATCCGCACCGGCTCATCCACAAATACGCGAAGTAAATCTGCACGTTGTGCATGCCCGGGGTCAGTTGAAATGAGTGCGTACCCCACGACCTCAAATAAACCTGACCGTCTATCACAATTCGCGGCGTGCAAGCGTACAGGAAGAAGGAAAGCGGGAAGAAGCTGGTTTCGATTTGAATTCCGGACCAGGGTTGTTGTGGCGATGACATTTGGATCGTGAATTTTCAGAACTCGACGAACTCTTTGGGATAGTGAGTAAGATCTAGTCTCTCTTCGTCCGGTATCGGCCGGATACCCCACTGCTGCATGGCCAGCGCGCCGAAGAGTATTTCTATAGTACGACCATCTTCGTCTCTGCCGATATCATCGATTACCATTGCGTGGGTCGCGATGAGATGGCCTTCAATTTCGGCTTGAAGTATGGCGGATGTGTAGGATTGTTTTATTCCACCGCCAAGCGCTGTCTGAAATGGATGTGGCATTTGGGTTGTGACTAAAGCTTTCGCCACTGAAGGAGTGATGTAAGTGTTGCGCGCACCCGTGTCGAAGAGCGTCCAACACTCCAACCCATCGACTTTAATCAATTCCCTCACTCGACCCATTTACGACATTGTGAAGTCTAAGCTGACCTCCGTCAAGGCGAATTGTGGCCAGTCTTTTATGATCTGCATCACGGTTTTGATTTTTCGTACAATCTGCGCAGCAGTTCTCGCAAATCGACAGCAACGAAAACAGATAAAGTCGGAAGTAGGTATGCCGCTACATAAGCAAAGTTATCGCTGACGACATTGTGTATCAGCCACGCCAACACGAAATAGGCAATCGGCAAACCTACGCAAATCGATTGCGTAAGAACAACGA
>CBFHBI010000285.1:0-4838 GCA_965653755.1 uncultured Blastocatellia bacterium | reverse complement strand
CCTCGGCGATGAGCAAGCAGCGGAACATGGAGTCAGTACCATCCGCGTGAGCGGATGGGTTAAGCGGTCATGTTTGGCCCATCCGCTCACGCGGATGGTACTGACCTAATTTTCTACTTCATCAATTCGCTGACAATCGCGTCTGTGTGATAGACCTTGCGCAGCGCTTCGAACATGCCGCGCACGTCAACTGAAATCGCGCGGTTGACTGAGTCGTCGAAATAAAAATCACCCGGCAGCGATTGAATGTTGCCGTCGAAGATCAAGCCGACGATTTCGCCTTCCTTATTGATCACCGGCGAGCCTGAGTTGCCGCCGATGATGTCAGCATCGGAAACAAAATTCAGCGGCGTCTTCAAATTGAGCGAAGACTTCGCGCGCTCCCAGCTTTCGGGAATGTGATAAGGATATTTGTCGGCGTGCTCTTTCGCGTGTTGCCACAGCCCCGCGAAATCGGTGAACGGCGTGTAGGTCTTGCCGTCAGCTTTGTATCCTTTAACGGTCCCGTACGAGAGCCGCAGCGTGAAGGTCGCGTCGGGATACGAGCCCGTCCCCTTCAATTCGAACAAGGCCTTGGCGATCTTCGCATAGTTGGTGCGCTCGACGGCGATGACTTCCGTTTCGTAACGCTTGCGCGCCGCCCGCGCTTCGCTGTCGATCGATCGGGCGAGTTGAATCATCGGATCGGTAGAAGACTCGATTGCCTGCTTGCCGCCCCCGGCGATCTTACGTCGCGTCGCGACATCTTTCAGGGTCGTCCCCTTGACGAGTTCTTCGGCGCGCGCTTGCGGTGTCTTGCCCGCGAGGACTCGTTGCACGATGGGATTTGTCGCACCCATCTCGTCTCGCATCATCGTGAGACCATCGGCGAGTTTCAAAATCTCAAAGTCATCATAGATTGGCGCGGGCGAATACAACTGTTGTTCGAGCGACTCGCGCGCTGCATCGGTGTATTCCGGCAGACGCTGCGCGTTCGGCTTCGCGTTTTCGTCCGCCAGGCGCACCAGATCGCGGGCCGTGTCGAAGTAATCGGAATTGAATCCCCACTGCGATTCCAGAAAGCGCCGCTCCTTTTCGTACGACGGCAAATCTTTTCGCGCTTTGGCGATCGCGTCCCAAGCGTCGCCATAAGCAGCTTGCATCTTCGGATTGGCAGCGACCGCTTTTCTCAACTCATCTTCAGCCCGCTTCTTTCTTTCGATAACCGGCGGATCTTTCAGTCCGCCTTTACCGGGCGCGCCTTCTTCACCGATATAAGCTTTCAAACTGTTGTCGATGCCGAAGAGATCTTCGTGCGCCCGGCGCTCGTTTTCGGCGCTCAGCGAACTGTACTTGGTCAACATGTCGTGTTGATGTTTCAGGTAATCGAGCAGCAGCGGCACGCCAAAGTCGCGCAGGTATTCCAAGTGCGCGACCGTATCGAGGCGATTGGTGCGGCCGGGATTGCCTGAGACGAAAACGAGATCGCTTTCGCTGGCGCCTTTCGATGACCATTTGAAGTAGTACTCGGGATGAATAGGCTGATCGTTTTCATAGACGCGAAACAGCGCGAGGTCCAAATCGTATCGCGGATATTCGAAGTTGTCGGGATCGCCGCCGAGAAACGCGATTTCGAATTCAGGCGCGAACACCAAGCGCACGTCGGTGTATTTCTTGTAAGTATAAAGATTGTACTGGCCGCCCTGGTAAAGCGGGATGACGTCGTTGCGCATCCCGTTCTTCTTCGTCGCTTCGTCGGCGATATTGTTGATCTCGGCGCCGCGCGCGGCGCTGGCTTGCGCGGGCGTCATTCCCGATTTGACGGCGCCCATCACGCGCGCGGTCACATCTTCGATCGCCACGAGTTGATTCAATTCCAAATCAGGCGCCTTCACTTCTTTGTCGCGCGTCGGCGCGTAGAAACCGTCTTTGATGTAATCCTTCTGCGGTGTGCTGATCTTCTGCAGCACGTCAGACGCGATGTGATGGTTGGTCATCACCAGGCCATCGGCTGAGACGAACGAGCCGGAACCGCCGCTGTTGAATCGCACTGAGGCGAGCTGGACCTTCTTCAGCCACGCGTCGGTGATCTCGAATCCATATTTCTTCTTAATCTCCTCGCGCGGCACATTATTGAAAGGCCACATGCCTTCGTCCGCGCGCGCGGTAAACTGCAACGTTTGTAAACTAAAGAGCGCGACCACCAGCGCGCACACAAATTTCCTGAATTTCATTTTGACCTCGATGTTTGTTGACGATGAGGAGAAATGTTTAGAGCGTTTCGTTCCCATTTTGGATGCCTGAAGAGCCGTAAATGGTAAATCGTAAATCGTAAATAGAAAAGTGACGGCGAGCACATCGTCCCTGTTTACTATTTACGATTCACGATTTACGATCGACTGTGTCAGAAGCCCGACCGTGAGGGAGGGCACGTAGCCCTTGCTGACGCGCGGGCTTCTGACACGTACTCATGACCAACGAAGAGATTGCTCGTCGGTTCAATCACATGGCTTCGCTGATGGAAGTCCGCGGCGAAGATCCGTTTCGTTTGCGATCCTATCGGATGGCGGCCGAAGCGATCGAGACCTGGCCCACACCAATGACAGAGATTGCCGGCGCTCAAGGTGTGCCAGGCTTGTTGGAGATTCCAGGCGTCGGCAAGGCGCTCGCGGGCAAGATTGTCGAGCTGGTCAAAACGGGCACGTTCGAAGCTTGGGATCGACTGATTCTGGAAACGCCGCCGACCGTGCTCGACTTGCTCGAGCTTCCCGGTATCGGTCCAAAGACAGCGGCAATGCTGCATCAGAAATTCAAAATCGCCTCGCTTGATGACCTGCGCAAGTTTGCGGCAGGCGGCGGGCTCGAGATGGTTGACGGCATCGGTCCAAAGACAGCTGAGAGAATTAAGAGCAGCCTTGACAAGAGGCAAACCTAAAGCGATGCGCTCCAGACGAAGTCTTCTACTATTCATTCTTTGCGCGCTGCTTGGTCTCAACGCGTGTTCCGGTGTGGTGAAGAACCTCACTCAACTTGCCAAACTGCAGAAGCAGCTAATGGATAAGTATGCAGAAAAGGACGTCAACGTACTTCTGCAGAATAACTATCTCACGGTCTCGTTTATCAATTCGCCCTTGAACCAAAAAGACGATGCAACCCGCGCCGCGAGAGCTGACGACGTTGCCAAATTCGTCGTCAAGAACTTTCCCCCCATTCCGCAAATCAGATCGATTTGGATTGTCTTTGTGAAATCAGAAACCCACTTCATCATTTATCGGCAAAGCAAGGCTCTCGGAGTGTTTTCCTTCAATAACCGCGGTGATTCTCTGCGACGAACCGAAGGCACAGCTCTGGCTCCGGACAGCAACGACCCACTCAGCACGGACGTCAAATTCGATCCCAGGCGCAACGAAACGGACATCGGTATCCAGCGAGTGCAACTCGACGCTGATCCGGATCACGGCATCGCGATGGTGCCGTATTACACCGCGAAAGGCGACGCCCGCGGTCCGGTAAGTTCAGCCGTGGCGCCATCCTCCGTGACTTTGGATTTTGCTTCGTACGCTGAGCGGCCGATTTTTTCTGGCGACAGCCGGCTGGAAATCATCTGTGACGGGCAAGCACAATTCTCCGGCAAGGCGCGCCTGCTGCACTCGCAAGAATCCGGGAGCGAAGGCAGTCACGCGCAGTTTCTCACGGCTGAGATTCCGTTCGCCGATTTCCGCCGCATGGGTGAAGCGCACAAGACGACCGTAAAGCTCGAGCCAAAGCAGTTCGATCTCAAACCCGAGGCCGTCGCGGCGCTGAAACGCATGGCTGGCTTTGTCGCCGCTGCAGGCGCGCGGGAATGACCGTGTTCCGACAAATCCGCGTCATCAAAATTTCAGGCTTCCGGCACTTTGTCGCACGAATATTGGTTGCGTCGCCGGTGCGCGTGTCCTACAATGCCGTACATCAGTTCGACTGAAGGCGCTCACAGCGTCTCCCCGCAACGATCGATTTTGGAAGTTAATTAAGCGTTCCCAGAGGAACGTAGGAGTGGATCAGTGAAAGCGGAATCTTTTCCGTTTGCGATTCAATCACGATTCGCATTTGCCACGCGTCCACCTGAGTTGTGTGCTTCCAAGTCCCTCGAAACATTAACCGCCGTTCCAGAGCCTGGGGGAAAACCATGAAGTTGCCTCGTCGATCTGTCGTTAGCCTGATCGGTGTCAGCGCGCTCGTCGCGGTCTCAATCGCGATTAGCCACAGCACGATCGCCCAACAAAAACCCGACAAGCCGGCTGACAAGCCAGCCGCCGACAAGCAATCGCAAGATCCCCAGCAGAAAGAGTTGTTGACGGTGCAGCCGGCCGCGACGCAAACGCCGCCCACAGATCAAGGTCAGAAGCCTTCGACGAAGATTCAGTTACCCGAAGGCGGTTTCGACGACAAGACGCCGATCATTACCAACACCGACCTGATTACCTTCAACGTCACCGTGACTGACATTTACGGCCGTTTCGTTTCGGGGCTCAGCAAAAACGCCTTCACGATCTTCGACGAGAAAGCTCAGCAGGACATCACCTTCTTCAGCGATGAAGACGCTCCGGTGTCGGTCGGCATCCTCTTTGACGTTTCCGGATCGATGAGCGGCGATAAGGTTCATCGCGCCCGCGACGCGCTGGCCCACTTCATCCAAACCAGTCACGACCGCGACGAGTATTTTCTGATTGGCTTCAATTCGCGGGCCCAACTTCTGATGGACCGCACCCGCGACGGGCAGGCTGTGCTCGACAACCTCACTTTTGTACAGACCAAGAACAACCCTGCTCTTTACGATGCCTGCTATCTCGGAGTTGAGCGGGTGCAGCGCGGAACTC
>CBFHBI010000284.1:0-4838 GCA_965653755.1 uncultured Blastocatellia bacterium | reverse complement strand
AGCAGCACCAACGTCGTAATCACGGCTGCCGCATCAAAATAGACGGGAACGCTTCCGTCTGCGTCGCGGAATGAAGCGGGAAAGATTTGCGGCGCCAGCGTCGCAATGAAACTGTAAACATACGCCACGCTCACGCCGAGTCCGATCAACGTGAACATGTTGAGGCGGCGATTACCGATCGATTGCCACGCCCGGACCAAAAACGGCCACCCGCCCCAAAGCACCACGGGCGTCGCCAGCGTTAGTTCCATCAAACCCAGCGACCGCATGGGCACGATGCGCGCGAGCGGATTCGCGCTCATCATTTCGCTCATCGCCAGCAGCAGCAGCGGGGTTGATAGTGCTGCGCTGATCCAAAACCGCCACGTCATGTCGATCAATTCCGGATTCTTTTCTTCGACCAGCGTCACGGTTCGCGGCTCGAGGGCCATCCCGCAAATCGGACAACTGCCCGGTTCTTCGCGAACGATCTCCGGGTGCATCGGACAGGTGTAATCAGAACGGCGAGTGATAGCGAGCCGCTGTGCCTCCGCTTGATCCAGCGCTGATGTTTTCTGAGGAGGCTGAATTCCGCTTGGACGAAGCGGCTGAGAATTCAGGAATTTTTCGGGATCGGCTTTGAACTTCTCGCAACAACCGACGGCACAAAAGAAGTAGCTTTCTCCTTTGTAATCGAAGGAACCGGCAGCGCTCTGCGGATCGATAGTCATTCCGCAGACGGGATCGACGCGCACATTTTCCGGCTCCGAGTTCAAGGCTCTGATTCTACACGAGCCAAAAGAATTGCCTGACTAGTTAGCGACAGCTTGGAAGTTTTGCGATCCGGTGGCAACAAGCCTGAAATCGGCTCACTCTCATTTACGCGCTACCGAAGCCAGATATCTTTGGATAAGAGTTTGTGATTGTCAGAAGCTAACCAGACGCCGCCACGTCGAGCGACAAAGACATGAACACGCTGAAGTCGCTATTGGGATAATCACCGAACGGCCCGCAAGGCGTGAAGCCCGCGCTGCGATAGAGTGAGTGCGCCGGCTCGAATGCGGGATGTCGTCCGGTTTCCAGATACAACTTCTGATATCCACGCGAACATGCTTCGCGAATGAGGTGTTGCAATAGCGCGCGGCCCGCACCACTCCTGCGTAACTTTGCCGGCGTGCGCATTGACTTGATTTCTCCTAATTGAGGCGAGAGTTCCTTTAGCGCAGCGCATCCGACCAGGAGTTGTCCATCCCACGCTGTCCAGAAGGTGACGTCAGGCGATTTCAGTTTGGTCGCATCGAAGGCAAACACGTTTCCCGGCGGCGACAGTTCGTGCATGCTCTTGAGATGCTCTTCGATTAGCCCGAGGACTTCGGGGCGAGATAGGTCGTCAACTTCGATCCGATACATCATTCATTCGTGAGTGGTTGATTGAAATTTCGATTCACAATTGAACTTAGCAACTTAAAGCGACTCGAGAGCGATTTCGCTGGCGGCCGCGCCGATCGCGAAAGGCCCAGCATTCCAAATTGTTCCATCATCGTAGAAGACGTGTTGCACGCCGACAAGCAGAACATAGTCACCGCTGAGGATTCCATCATTCAAAAGCGGCTGAGTGACCGCTGCGAAGCTGATGATTGAGAAGTCGGTCCGCCGCTCACCCTCCTTCGGAATATCCAATCGAACCGTCGGTGTATAACCGGCCTGCGCTACAGTATCGGGACTGTAGCCCGTTTGAGCAACCGCGGCGCGATCCTTTGTTCTGACTAAAATCCATCGAAGTTGAAAATCGACCACTGCTTTCTGTGAGCGATTCTTCAAGAGTCCGCACCCAAGTCTCATACCTCGCCGGCCGGCGGGTCCTTGAATGGCGCCCGTACCCGCAACAACGACGGGAATCTGAGGATCTTTATCTTGCGTCGGATCAATTGAGACATAGGCGGTCCAGGGACCATCGGGTCCTTTCGGCACTTCAAAGAAAGACGAAGGAAGGTTGTTTGGAGTATCACAAGGATTACTGCTTTGGGCTGCCGCGCGCGATTCAAGCCCAACGATGAAAGTCATAGCAACGAAGAAAGTCCAAAGGAGGTTGGCTATGATTTTCATGACGAGTTACCTCAAGATCAGGACACCACCGGATTTAAAAAAATGGCGCGCGAATAGTGGACCGCACAAGAGCGCCTTACATTGACGGAGGCCGAAAGACTTTCTTCGTCTTAATCGAAACCACAATGTCGACGTCTCCAAATGCGCCGTCTTCTCTAACCCATCGAAAAAACCAGGATGGATCAGTTTTTTCCTTGGTTCCGTAGAGTATGTACCGCGCCTCGTACAAAAAGCACCGCGAGATATCAATCCGTTGCTTGGCGATGTAAGTCTCAGCGAGTTTTAGGGCGGCTTGAAGTGTAAGTTTGGGTCTGATGCTTTCCCGTACGGGCACGGGCAGTTCCGTGATCTGTCTGGGAATGATGGTTGGCCCAGGCGAAGATTCAGGCTTTGGCTGGGTCGTTTGCGCGGAGCCAATCGCGACTGAACAACACAGTAACAAGATTGAGAACGGAAGTTTCACGTCGGGCCTAATGAAGCGGTAACGAAGCACTAAGTACGGCTTTACCTCAAAACTCACCGAGCTGGTGCAGGAGTCGATCAATTTCTGCCCGCCGCAGAGCGGCGGAGTGTTTATAGAAAGCCGGCGTTGCCTAAAAAGTCGTTCGGCTGTGCCGTCTGATGTGCGGAAGCGCTCCGCGCTTCCGGCCGGCTACCCGGTTCGATTCGGGCTGCGCCCTATATGACTGGGCATAGCCCAAATGTTTGAAGCGATGCGGCGGAAGGCCACAGGCCTCCGCACCTCGGACGGCGGAGCCGATACGTTTTGGGCAAAGCCACTCCAGCCGGCTCACGAGCTTCAAAGTCAACACTACTAGTGCCTGATTATCGAAGTGCACTTGCCGTTGATTTCGTCGGACGAATCAGCATCGACACCGGCGAAGCCGTCCTTGCCGGTATCGCAGTACACAGTCTCATGGCAGCCGTTCCACGACTCAACTGAATTTGAGCCGGCTCCGGTTTTAACCAGGACCTTGGCAGGAGCGCATGGACCTTCAGCGTGCTGTCCGCCACCGCCGGCGTACGCTGCCCAAGTGCCACCGTTGACGAACTTGAACGACACTGCGCCGACGCCCGCGGCCGGGCAGAAGATGAAGGTCGGCGTGAAGTCGTTGCCGTTTTCTACTTTGCAGGCTGGAGCCGAAGCGGGAATTCCCGTCATCCCTTGACCGGCATCGATGACATAGCACGGCTGGTCGTTGGGGCATCTCGACTCGCCCTTGTCACGGTAGGTGAAGTGGATGTTGGCGGCCTCGAAGTTCACGGTGACAATAAGGCCGCTGGCGTCGCGGTCGACCACGACTCCAATGGGGTCGGCCGGTGCGGCCTGCGATTCACTTAGATGTTTCTGTGGCCACAAGCCAAAAACCAGCAACAGGGCGACTGAAATTCCAACAAGAGCGAGTCTTTTCATTTCGTTTTCCTTGACGCTTCTGCGGGCGTTCGTTGATTCAACGGAATTTATATTACGTGTTGCAACTCCGCAATGCGCAACGTCTCAACTTTTTCTTTTGTTTTGCTCTGGGTTTAGCCTGTTTTATGCAGCTACCTGGGCTCGCGAGTGAAGGAAGCAATTCTTGATGTCTTCGGCCTCGACCGTGTCGTGTTCCAAAAGCAACTCGACCAGACGATCGATTGACTGACGTTCAGAAGTGACGACTTCGCAGGCTCGCTTCAGTTGGGCATTGATGATTTCGTTTGTGGCGTCATCAGCACGATCGAGCAACGTTGGGCTTTGATTCTCTGCTTTTTCGC
Organism: uncultured Blastocatellia bacterium; assembly: GCA_965653755.1. GTDB lineage: Bacteria > Acidobacteriota > Blastocatellia > Pyrinomonadales > Pyrinomonadaceae > UBA11740. The sequence goes on along the minus strand of CBFHBI010000284.1, from coordinate 998 downwards.
CGAGATAGATGGGGCCAAGCGGGCTCATGCCAAATTCGCGGACCATCTTGCCGGCGATTTCGACGGCGCGTTCGATGTCGTTCGATGCGCCCGCCGTCATCGTGTCGAGGATGATCTGTTCAGCGGCCCTTCCCCCGAGCAGGATCGCGATTTGATCTTCGAGGTACTCACGTTTCTTCATGAAGCGATCGCGTTCCGGCAGAGCTTGCGTCACTCCGAGCGCGCGGCCACGCGGAAGAATCGAGACCTTGTGGATCGGGTCGCCATTTTTCATCGCGAGGCCGACGGCTTCGTGGCCGGCTTCATGCCCCGCGGTCGCGTAGCGTTCGTCTTCGTGCATCATGAAGCCCTGGGGTTCGGCGCCCATCCGGCTCTTGTCGCGCGCATATTCGACGTGCCCGCGAGCGACGGCAGCGTGACCGTTGCGGGTTGCGTAGATAGCGGCTTCGTTCAAGAGGTTCGCCAGATCGGCGCCGGAGAATCCGGGGGTGCCGCGCGCGATCCAATTCAATTCAAGATCTTGATCGAGCGGAATGTGCCGCGCGTGTATTTTGAGAATCGCTTCACGACCGCGCACGTCGGCGAGGTTGACCATAATCTCGCGATCGAAGCGGCCCGGGCGAGTCAGCGCCTGATCCAACACGTCAGGACGATTCGTCGAAGCGATGACGACCACACTCGAAGACTGATTGAAACCGTCCATCTCGACCAGTAGTTGATTCAGCGTTTGATCCTGATCGGCCGAACCTGAATCGCTCGCCCGTCCCCGTTGGCGGCCGAGCGCGTCAATTTCATCGATGAAGATGAGGCAAGGTGCGAGCTTGCGCGCGCGCGCGAACAGACGCCGGACACGCGCAGCGCCGACACCGGCAAACTTCTCCTGAAAGCTCGAACCGGAAACCGAAAGAAAGGGAACGCCCGCTTCGCCCGCTGCCGCGCGCGCAAGCAGAGTCTTGCCCGTTCCGGGTGGTCCATAGAGCAGGACACCGCGCGGAGCG
>CBFHBI010000283.1:0-4840 GCA_965653755.1 uncultured Blastocatellia bacterium | reverse complement strand
CCCGTGGACACCACGCGCCGGTACCCGCCCCGTCGCAGCAGCTCGTACGCGGCGCCGGTTTGGCGCGTGCCGATAACTGGAAGGCCAGCGGCCATCGCTTCCTGAATCACAACTCCCCAACCATCATGGCGCGCCGGATGAATAAAAACATCCGCCTGGCGAAATGGTTCAGCGCGTTCATCGAAGGGTACATGACCGACGAACGATACCCGCCCGCCGAATTCATCGCTAACCTCCGCTTCCAGCGTCTTGCGCTCCGGCCCATCGCCGACGATGGTGAGGAAAATGTTTGGATGGCTGCGCGCCGCTAATTGAAACGCATCAAGCAGCACATCGAAACCTTTTCGATGGATCAGGTGGCCACAAGCGAGAAAATAAATCTTGTTTGCATCGGCTAGTCGCGGCCGCTCAATCTCAAGAAACGATTGTTGATCGATCACATAAGGAACCGAGTACACTCGGATTTCTCTTCCGAATTGTGATTCGAATGACGATTGCGCCAGTTTACCGGTGGCAATGATGCCGTCGGCTCCGCGGACAAAACCCAAAGCCAGCCGTCGCAGCAGTGTGGCCCAAAACGACTGGCGGTGCAGACCGGGACGCTCGGCAAAGAGGAGCCAACGCTTCCGTTGCAACAGCCGAATGAACATAGCTAACTGCATGGTCGGATGATAATAGCCGCCAACCACGACAACGTCGTAGTTCGAACGAATCAGGTTAAGAACGATTGAAGGGTTAACGAACAGGCGTCCGAACGGGCTGGGCAAACCAAAGCCTTTCAGTCCGATGCCTCTTCCTTTCGGCGCACGAAAGTCGGAAAGTCCCCTGACCGATTTGCGCGAGCAATAGATAGCGGTCAAATCAATATTTGGATGTGCCGCTAAAGCCGCCAGGAAATCGGCTTGATGTCCTGAGGGAGCATTAGTCAGCCAGGCTACACGCATTGCCACTTTCATTTCACGCAACCCTCGGTCCCGACGTAGCCCAGAAGTTGCCGACTCTGCGGGCATGAGGTCGCACACGCAAACAGCGCAACAGTATGATTACCAGCGCAAGCACATACCAATTCAAAACCAGATCGCCGAAACTGCGCACCGCAATCAATAACAGGGCGAGACCTGTCGAATAAATAAGGCCGCTGGCATTGCCGCTGCGAAGATATTTGCGCAACTCGTCCCAATGTCGCGCCAGCCAGCCATAGACGAGTCCACCGACGACTATGCCCAGAAGCCCCTGGCTGACATACAGTTCTCCAACAACTGAGATCGACAGAGTCGATCCTGCTTCTTCCCACTGAATAAAAGGAAATCCGGTCGTGTATGGCTTGCCAGGCCAGAGGAATCGCGGCACCGGATGTGTCAACAACTGAAGAAAAATCCACTCATTCGTAAAGTCATAAGTCCCCGGCATGTTATCGACCGCGGTGGCAAACCAATAGAAATTGTTGTCGCGATGCATTTCTAGAGGATTCGACTCAACTGCCGCGGCGTCAAAGTTATAGAATCCGCCGGACCGAAACTGGACCTGCGCCTGCATTAGCCAAAACAGAACTAACAGTAACGCCGCGAATATCGGTAAAGACTTTTTTCGGGTACCGCGCGATGTGCCAAAGAAAACATAAACCAACGGGCCCAGCACAATGAGCGCAAATACTCGCCGCTCACCACTCAAGAAAATAGTAATGAAGAGCGATAACATCATCAGAGCGAGCAGAATTTTCTGCCAGAGTAGGAGCTTTCGCCGTAGCAGATAGGTACCGAGAAACGGAATCGTCAATTGCAGTAGCCGCGAGACACTCTTCAGGAAATCTTGTTGGTCACCGAGCATCCCGCGGCGCCAGCCTACATCTACGTCCGGCGTGTAACCTGCCAGCAGGAGTCGCCAGAGATCGGCGACGCCGTTAGCCGTCATAATCAAGGGCAGCACGGACACTAAATAAATAGCAGCGGTACAAAAGAAAAGAAGGTTGTCGTTCGTCTCGACCCGTGTCTTGGAAAAAAAGCGCGAGACTGTCGATAGCGGTCGAATCAAGTGGCCAATCCAGACTGCTAACGTGAACAGGCCGGCATATAACAGAGCCTTGATAATTAGGGCCGGCGCGAAATCATCTATGCCTGTCCTGAGGAGCAACGGATCAAGCAGCAGCCAAAATAGAACGCCACAAAGAACAACATTGCGAGCGTTTATTGGCGAGCGGCGGAAGATGGCCCACTCCCAGAAAATGCCCAAAGTGACAAGCAGAAAAAGTGAAGCCGAAAATAATGAAACCCACACCCAGGATGGATTCGCAGTAGCAAAGAAGTAAACGCCGCCACAGAAGCCGAAAAGGAAAAACCATCCGGCGGTTTCAGCCCCTTGCCGTGAGGGATTCCATTTGCCGCTCAGGCTTGGGGTGAACAATGAGCTTGCACGTAAACGCATAGATGACGAGTTGAAAACACGTCGAGAAAACTGAAGGGATACGCAGCCAGAAAAGCCAGCGTTCGCGCTGCCTCACGCGCCGGAGTATTCAACTTTTCAAACAGACGAATATCCAGCCAGTTCAGCAGTTCCTCGGTCCAGATACTGAAGCGACCCATCACTTCGTCGGTCTGGACGACTGAGAAGTTCGCCGCGTTAAGCAGACTTTTTAGTTCTGCAACCTCGTAACCTAATCTGACGTGGCCGCCGTCTTCACGTTCCGAGAAAATTTCGCCAAAGTACGATTTGCGATCTCTGCGGGGTGTGCAGATATGCAATACGCCGTCATGGTTAATAACTTTACGAAACAGCGCAAGGACGGCCGCGTCGTCAACCAAATGCTCCAGGGTTTCGAAACAAATTATCTGATCGAACTTGATGCCGATGGAATCCAGTTCGTAGATATTCAAAAGCGTAAAGCGGCATCGCGCCGGATCGACTCGAATGAAGTTTCGGTACTCTTCGGCTTTGCGTATCTGTGCGGAATCTATATTGATTCCCAAAACGTTGTTGCCGATCCGAGCCGCGTGGAAGCTAAAAGCGCCATTGCCACAGCCCGCATCCAGCGTTGAGCAATCACCTGGCCGCAGATAATGCGCCAGCCTCATTCGTTTCCGGGTACCGACATTCAATCCGGGAAACAAAATCCACTTCAACCACAAGCGCAAACTCTGCCGGCGGCGGTGGTGGACACGCTCTTCAATTGCTTGCAAAGGATAATGCCCTCAGCAGTCGGTCGGCGTACGCAGCCAGAGAAATTTCACCGCGTCGCTCGAGTGCGGCCTCTGACATCTGCGTACGCCGGTTAACGTCTTCGCACAACACTGCGATCTTCTCGGCCAGGGCGGCGCTATCACGAATCGGCACCACACAACCATCGAAGCCGTCGCGCACGATTGCGCCGCTGTTTTCGGTGGTAATAACCGGCACGCCGGAAGCCATCGCCTCGTAGGTCACCGTAGCCGATCCCTCGCATAATGACGGCAGCACCAATACGTCAGCCCAATCGTACAACGCACAAGCTTGTCGCTTTGGCATCGGACCGGTGACCTCGCACCAGTTGCTGTATTTCCGCAACTGCGTTTCGTCGATCGCAATCGGGCCGGCGAGTTTGGCGCTGAAGGTTTTTGGTCGATTGAGACCTCGCAGCGCCTCAAGCAAATATGGAACGCCCTTCCGCAAACCAATCTCGCCCATGAACAGCAGGTTAATCGCTTTACTCGATCGTTTCGGACGGCGTGGTTTGAAATAGTCGATATCGACTCCGTAAGGCACGACTGTTGATTTATCTTCCGCGACCCCTTCACGGTTCAACGCCGTCTTAACGAAGTTTGATCCGCAGATAACTCTGTCGGCCAGCTTCCATTCATCGGCTTCCCTTTCCACCAGCGGATCGTCGTCGAGCGAAGGACTCTCCGCCGTCCAGCCACGCCAACGACCGTGTTCTTCTGCGATCAACTTTAATTCCGTCTTGCGAGGCGCCATCGTTTGCTCGAGGATGCATTTGATGCCACGCGAACGGGCATGTTCAAAAATTTCCAGAGACGCCCCGTTGAAACCGAAGATCACTTCAGCGTCATCGAGTCCTTTGCGAACCACGCGTTTGCAGAATTTGTGATTGACATGCGCAAATAACCTCGCCGCTGATGACGGTGTGAGGCGCCGCCGGCGCCTCAAGCCGTATTCCAGACCGAGGAGGTCGAACGAAACCACTCGAGTCAACGGGATCGACGCATTGCGTCGCGACGCCTGCTTGAGCAAGCCGTCCTTTGGACGCACCCCAGCACCGTCCGCCAAACGCGTTAGCCACTTCTTATTTCCGAGATAAAAATCGGTATAGAACGTGTGCAGCAATCCGGCTTCCGCGAGGATCAGCGGGACGGCAAAATGCATGCGCGCGCCGAGCATAGCTACGCTTACCACAGATTGATTAACTCCGCCCGGGACAGACATCAGCAGGAAATTAGATATCGCGAGTCAGAGCGCCAGGTGCAACGGGCAGCTCTGCCTGACGGCGCCAAGCTCGTAGTTCTTGTTCGAACCCGTCGAGTCTCTGGGCCGACAACTCATTCTTCCGATGATCCTTTAGGGCACGCGCCAATGCATAGTCCAAATCATCCAGGGCCACGGTTTGTTCCGTCTCGAAGTTGTGTTTGCGAATCAGGCGTCCGCGCAGCCGACGGGCGATGAACCTGCCATAAAGGGCGAATCCGATTTTCCACAACGAAAAAAAAGGCCACGGCAGGTATCTCTCCTGAAAGATCAGTTTGTTACGGTAAGAGTTATAAACGAACTTTGGATCGTAGTTCCAATGGCTGCCGTCGGCGGCGTGATAGGCGACGAAATCGGGAACGTACCATAGTTTGTATCCGGCGCGCTT
>CBFHBI010000282.1:0-4846 GCA_965653755.1 uncultured Blastocatellia bacterium | reverse complement strand
GGACACGATCTTCGACTGGTACGATTTTCTCAAACACGACCTGAAGCCGGACAAAGTTAATTTCAACTACATTCGTCCGCCGTCAGCCGACCCGATTGAGCTCGATATCGATCTCACTCGTTACGCAAAGCTGGCGCAGATGATCGATGACGATTCGCGTCATGCGGCCATCAAGAATAATTACGGCGGTAATGCCGGTTTCTTCAAAGCTGCCATCGACATTTACATGCACGGCTTGATTGCGAAGACTCAGGAGACACAACAAGCGCAGTTGACTTGCTATGCGGGCACGGCTGGCGCGGTCATTTACGATGAAGGCACGTTATCGTCGTGCGAGAACCTCGGGCCGATTGGCAACCTGCGCGATCACGATTGGAATTTTCAGGGGCTTTGGCTGTCGCCGGCAATGAAAGAGCGGCGCCGGCATGCCGCGAACGGGTGCTTCTGCACGCACGAATCGAATTGTTATTACCCATCGCTGCCTTTTAATCCGAAGCATTTGATTCAGATTAAGAAGATCGAGCGCGAGATGAAGAAGAGCGCGCGCGAAATGGAGAAGCAGACGGACGAGCAGCCTGATGGAATCGAGTCAGTACCGCCTGCGGTAGCGGGCGGTTGATCTCGCGAGTTCATGGAAGGTAAGGCTAACCGCCCGCTACCGCAGGCGGTACTGACATGAAACCCAACAACCCAAAAATTCTCATCATCTCGTCCGACACCGGCGGCGGCCATCGGTCTGCGGCCGCGGCGATCGTGGCGGGTATCGAGAGTTTTGTGAAGGGCGAGTCGTACGCCGTTCGCGTGATTCGGGCAGTCGAAGAATCGCATCACCTGGCGGCCAAACTCGTCGCCATTTACAACTGGCTGTTGCGACACAAGCAACACTGGATGAAATATTACTATTGGCTGATCAATCGCTTTCGGCCGGAGACGCGCGAGTTTTTTCATTCGCGCTGCATAGGCTACGTGCGCAATGTGATCGAACGGTGGTGTCCCCACGTAGTCGTCAGCGTTCATCCTCTAACGCAGCATATTTTTGCGCGGGTATTAAAAGAACTTGGTTGGGCGGACCGTGTGCCGCTGGTAACCGTCGTCACTGATCCTTATTACGGTTTTTGGAAAGGTTGGGCGTGCGACGACGTGCGCTTGTATCTGGTCGCGACGGACGATGCGCGCCGGCAATTAATCGACTACGGCATTGCGCCCGAGCGAATCAAAGTGTCGGGCATGCCGGTCCATCCAAAGTTTTCATTTCCCGGCGACGGTGCGGCGCGGGTCGCGCGTCAGGCACTGGGGCTCGATCCGGAAAAATTCACAGTCTTTGTCAACGCCGGTTGGGAAGGCGGCGGCAACATTCCGCAAATTTTCAGTGAGCTGGTCCATGGCGAGCTCGACGTGCAGGCAATTTTTCTGGCCGGCAAGAACGCGTACCTGAAGAGCGAAGCAGAGCGATTAGCGGCCGATGCCAGATTCCCGATCAAAGTCATCGGCTATTCCGATCAAGTCGAGCAACTGATGAGCGCCGCCAATGTGATGATCTCAAAACTCGGCGGACTGACCACCTTTGAAGCGTTGAGTTGTCGCCTGCCGATTATTGCCGACGTCACTACCGAGCCCATGCCGCAAGAAGCGGGCACCGTCAATTTAATTGGGCAAAGCGGCGCTGCCGTCATGCTGCGGCAAGCTTCCGACGTCGTGCCGGTGGTCCAGCGCATGATCGCGGATTCGAAGCATTATGCCGCCATGCGTGCGGCTACGATTTCGATCGCGATTCCCAATGCGACGAAGCGTATCGTAGAAGAAATCACCGCGCTGATTCCTGAGAATGCCTCCGCGAACGACTCAGTCTTCCAGAATGTGGCCTAAACCCGGGCGGATGGCCGTTCTTGACTGCAACGCAGGCTTCGCGATTTAATCCCCACCGTTTTTGAATTCCGAAACATCAAGGTAAAGTAAAGTCTTCGTCTCCGCTCGGAGATTCATAGCATGAGTCTGTTACTCGAAGGAAAACGCGCGTTCATCACCGGAGGGACGCGAGGCATCGGCGCGGCGCTCTGCGACGTCTTTGCGCGCGAAGGCGCCGACGTCGCGTTCAATTTCAACTCGCGCGACGACCTGGCCGCTGAAACGGCCGCCAAAATCGAAGGCCATGGTCGCAAGACCAAAGCCTTTAAAGTTTCGATCACCGATCGGTTCGGCATGAAGCATCTCACTCGGGACTTGGTCCATGAATGGGGCGGCATCGACCGCCTGGTGAATCACGCGGCGATTAACCGCGGCGACAACTTTGCAACGACCACCGACCGCGCCTGGGATGAAGTGATCAATACGAACGTGGGCAGTCTGTTTGCGGTGACCAAGCCAATCTACAAACAGATGATTCGTCAGCGCCAGGGTAAAATTCTCAATATCACTTCAATCGGCGCCATGCGTTCGTTGCCCACCTCAGTTCATTATGCGACGTCGAAGGCTGCGATGATTGGCTTCACGAAATGCCTCTCGCGCGAGGCGGGCACCTTTGGCGTCAGCGTTAACGCCATTGCCGCAGGCATTTTCGATACGGACCTGGCGCAAGCTTTGCCGGAGAGACTTTTGCAGATGCATGACTTCTGGGTGTCCGCAGGCCGCTTGGGACGTCCAGCCGAGTTAGCCGAATACGCCGCCTTCATGTGCAGCGATCGCAACAGCTTTATGAACGGCGAGATTGTGATCGTTGACGGCGGGGCAATCACCTGAAGTACTGCAGTGGTTCGTGCAGGAAGGCGGGCCAGTCGGTGAGCATCGCGGCGATCACGACGGCAGACAGACAGACAAAGATCGACCAGAAGATCCAAAACCAGATCGCTTGGCGCATTTCGTCGTGAGACCAATGCGATCTGTTACTGCTCGGATTTTGATTTCTCCAATCCATCCAGTCTTTTCTCCAAAGTCCGGATTCGTTTGGGAATATCTCCCAACTTCTTGAATACTGCAACCGCGCGCCAGAACGCGCCGACTTCAAACGCCGGCGTGCCCACCAGAATCTCACCCGGAGCCACATCGTTGGGCACGCCGCTCTGCGGATAAAGAATCGCGTCGTCGCCGACGGTGATGTGACCGCCGATGCCGACCTGTCCGGTGAGAATGACGCGATCGCCGACGCGCGAACTTCCGGCCATGCCGACTTGCGCGCACAGCAAAGCGTCTTCGCCGACGACGCATGAATGACCAATCTGGACGAGGTTGTCGATCTTTGCGCCGCGCTTGATCCGCGTCTCGCCGGTCGAGGCGCGATCGATTGTCGTGTTCGCGCCGATTTCGACATCGTCTTCAAAGATCACGCGACCGACCTGTGGAATCTTCAGCCAATGCTTTTCTTCGTCTTTGGCGAAGCCAAAACCGTCACTGCCGATCACCGCATTGTTATGAATGATTACGCGCTTGCCGATGATCGTCTGCGCTCGAATCGCGACGCCCGAATGAATTTCGCAATCGTCATCGACTGAGACGTCTTCATAGATCGTCACGTTGGGATGAATGCGCACGCGTGCTCCGATCTTAACGTTTGCGCCGATGACAGATCGTGCTCCAATAAAGGTTCCTTCGCCGGTCGTCGCGCTTAAGTCGATCACCGCTGAAGGATCGATTCCCGGCTCGAACGGGGGCCTGGGATGAAAGACGTTTAAGGCTCGCGTGAAAGCGAGATAAGGATCCTTCGCCCGCAGAATCGCGATGTCATTCCGTGCAATCTCGGTTTTTTCGCTCAGGTAAATGGCAGAGGCGCGGGTCGTGGCAACTTTGTTCGTGTATTTCGGATTTGAAAGAAAGGTGACCTCGCCCGGCTGCGCTTCATCGAGACCGGCGGCGGCGTTGATTTCAACTTCGCCATCAGTGAGAGCGCACTCTGCACCGGTCTGAGCCGCCAGATCGAAAAGTTTCATGCGAGCGGAAGTTTACCGCATGGAGCGGCGAGGCGCACGCTCGTTAAATTTTTCGGATGCTTGAGCGCGATAAACGGGCTCAGCGGCGCGATACTGTCGCAGCTCGAGTCTTGGGGGCCGGCATGAAATTCTCCATCACCCAAACTTCCGGTTTGTTCTGGCCGGCGGCAAAGGCGATGCGTTTACCGTCTGGGTGAATACTCACATCGCGCAGGCGTTCCATCGACAAACCAACTTTCTGCTGTTGCCCACCAGATGAAGAAACTTGCCATAATTCAAACATCTGATCCGTACCCGCCGGTTTAGAGGGATCCTGATGACGAAGGATAAAAAGAATTCGCTGACCGTCGGGTGTCCAAAGCATTCGGGCGGCAGCCAAGTCTCCGTTGATTTGCGAAACGTCGCGCGCCTCGCCGCCTGTGGCGGGCATGACTTTCAAAGGCAGCGGCGCTTGCGGCTTCGTCATGTCACCCACTGCGAAAACCAATTCTTTTCCGTCGGGCGACAGACCGAAACTGGCGACCGCCATCGGGCGAGTCAGGCTAAGAAGTTCTCGCTCTGCGCCGCTTTCAAGATCGCGCGAGCGGATGCTCGAGGTTCGTTTCGGAGTATTCATTTCGAGATAAAAAATCGTCTTGCCGTCCGGAGAGATGTTCGGGTAGCGATAACCGTTCCCTTCCGCTCGCGCGAGCACGGTTACATCGCCCGTCTGCACGTCGATACGATAAATGCCGGTTCGCGACTGTCTATCTTGCCCCGTGACCAGGATCGATTTACCGTCCGGCCACCATTGCGGGCGGCTGATCACGCTGAGATTCACCGGCACCTCGCGCTCCTTGCCGGTATCAAGCGAGCGAATCACCATCACCTTGTCTTTTGAGGCAATGCTCGTCGTACCTGGACCGCGCTGTGAAACGTACGCGAGA